>CADCUW010000677.1 GCA_902805985.1 uncultured Rubrobacteraceae bacterium | reverse complement strand
CCGGTTACCGCTGACAGGAACTTCGGGTACAACAACGACTACGTCGCGTACTTCCCCATCGACGCCCTGCAGGGCGGCACGAACAGCGAGGACGGCCTCCTGTGGGTCAACCACGAGTACACGAACCCCATGTATGTCTCGGATTACCAGGATCCTGACAACGCGACGAAGAAGACCAAGGAGCAGGTAGCCAAGGAGAAGGCTGCGGTCGGCGGGTCCGTGATCCGGGTGCGCAAGGAGGACGATACCTGGAAGTTTGTCCAGGACGAAAAGTACAACCGGCGCATAGACGCCACCACGCCGATGGTCCTCACGGGGGCGGCCGCCGGGTCCGACGCGGTAAGAGGGGCAACCCAAGTAATCGGAACGCTCGCCAACTGCAGCGGCGGCGTGACGCCCTGGAGGACGGTCCTCACCTGCGAGGAGAACTTCCAGTACTACTACGGCGAGTCTTCAGACGATCAACCGGACGACGAGCAGCTCGCAGAGACCGACCGCTGGCTCGACGACCCCGACAGCGCCAAGCCCCCCGAGCACTACGGCTGGGTGGTCGAGATAGACCCGTTCGACAAGAACTTCGTGCCGCGCAAGCACACCTGGCTGGGGCGTCTCAGGCACGAGAACGTCGCCATGCGGATCTCCGAGGGCGGGAAGATCGTCGCCTACACCGGCCACGACCAGGAAGATGAGTGCATCTACAAGTTCGTCTCTTCGGGCACCTTCAAACCCGATAGCCCGAGCCGGGAGGCGGGCTCCCGCCTGCTCTTCGACGGGATGCTCTACGTCGCCGACTTCGCCAACGGCCGCTGGGTCGCCCTCGACTACGAGAACAATCCCATCTTCAAGGACAACGGCTTCAAGGGACAGGCCGACGTCCTGGTGCGTGCCCCCGAGGCCGCCAAGCTCGTGGACCCCGAGACCGAGACCCCCCTAGGTACCCCGATGGACCGCTGCGAGGATATCGAGGTCCATCCCGAGGACGGCACCATCTACGCGGCGCTCACCAACAACGCTCTGCACGGGAACTTTCATGGCCAGGTCATCCGCATGTACGAGAAGGATGGCGATCCCGAGGCGACGGAGTTCAACTTCGAGGTCTTCGCCGCCGGCGGGCCCAACACCGGGTTCTCCAGCCCGGACAACCTGGCCTTCGACGCGGACAATAACCTGTGGATGGTCACCGACATCTCCACCAGCTACCACAACACGGGCATTTACAAGACCTTCAAGAACAACGGGGTCTTCGTGATGCGCGGCGCCAACGACGCCGTGCAAGGAGAGCCCGTGCAGTTCGCCAGCGGACCCGTCGAGAGCGAGTTGACCGGGCCGGCCTTCACACCGGATGGAAGGACCATGTTCCTCGCCATCCAACACCCGGGCGAGGAGACCGAGAACAAGGACGAACCGACGAGCACCTGGCCCCACGACGGCGACAACGTACCTAAGCCCTCCGTTGTCGCGATCACCAGAGCCTCGTAGAGAGGAACCGCCCATCGGCGGGCGTCCATCCTTCCCTATAATGCCCTAGGGGCGTCTGGTGGAAAGGAACCGTTTATGGCTGAGAGGCAGTTCAGGTTACCGGGGTCTCCCTACGAGGAGTTGGCGAACATTATCGTGGCCTACGGGACCAGGGACGATGCCTCGCGGACAGGGGACGTCGGGAAGCTCGACTCGGTGCACCAGTCGAGCGTCAGCCGGACGAACGGTTTTCTGACGGAGATAGGCGTCTTGCAGGGTGAGACGAAGAAGGTGATCACGCGCCGCGGGCGCGCCCTCGCCCTCGCCCTCGCCCGCAAGGACCGGGACGGCATCAGGTCCAACTGGCGGGAGGTCGTCGGCTCCACGGAGTTTCTGCAGAACGTGGTCTCGGCGGTGAAGCTGCGGGAGGGCATGCTCTACCCGACCGTCCAAGCCTACATAGCCCACGCCGCCGGACAGCCGCGCAACAACCCCGTTATGACGGGTGCTGGCGCCATCGTCGAGATCCTCAAGACGGCCGGCCTGCTCAGGGAGGAGGCCGGAGAGCTCGTGGCCACATTTGAAGAGTGGCCCGCGTCGGACGAGCCCGCCCCGCCGGAGGAGCCCGAAGTCCCGCCCGCGGAGGTCTCCGCAACCGTGGAGGCGCTGCCGCCCGCGCCCAACGGCCCGGCGCCCACCGTGAGCATCCACGTCCAGGTACGATGCACCGCCGACGAGATCGAAGACCTCGG
>CADCUW010000676.1 GCA_902805985.1 uncultured Rubrobacteraceae bacterium | reverse complement strand
CATTGTAACAACTGTGCCCCGAAGCGCAAACACCGCCCATCTGGATGGCTCCTCCGGGCGCTGTACGTTTGTTCAGCCGAGTGCGTGGAAGGGGCATTCTGCGAACTTCGCGTGCAGGGGGTTTCTCGGAAGTACGTCAAGAAACGTTCGTATCTAGTTCTTTTGGATGATACCCCTGCCCCGATACGGGGGTATGGTACGAATGTTACTGATAAAGGGACGCTGTGAGTCCAGCTTACACACCTCACCCCGCCCCCTTACCAAAGGAAGGCGGCTCTCTTTATGAGACGCACCGTACTGCTGGCAGCCACCATGGCTTTGACGCTGTTGGTGGCAAGCGGGGTGGCCTTAGCGGTCACCAAGATAGGCACCGATGGCCCCGACACTTTGAGGGGGACCAATGGTGACGACACCCTCTCGGGCAAGGGCGGCAACGACATGCTCTTCGCTCTCGGCGGCAGGGACACCCTGCTGGGCGGGGAAGGCAAGGACTGGCTCTTTGGCGGCAGCTTCCAGCGCCCCTTCGGCGGCAACAAGACCTTCGTGGGAGGTCCTGGCAACGACGGGATTCAGGGGGGGAAAGATGCCGACGACGCGGTGGGCGGGGAGGGTAACGACTTCCTCTACGGCTACACGGGCGCCGACCGCCTAGTCGGCGGGGAAGGCGACGACCTGCTCTTCCAAGGTCCATACCGCGAAACGGCCAAGGACACCCTAAGCGGAGGAGACGGCAACGACGTCCTCTTTTTCGACAACCGTAACCCGGCGAAAGACGTGGTGACGTGCGGCGATGGCTTCGACCGGGTGGGCGCGGACAGCAAAGACGTGGTCGCCCCCGACTGCGAGAAAGTGTTCGTTGGCGCCGCCGCGTCACGCTTCTATCAGCGGCTCGGAGATTCGGGCTACTTCGATCGCTTTTTCGAAGAACTGGCGTGAGGATCCCATAGGATAGCGGCTAGTCCTCTTCCTACGGCTGAGGCGGAGAGGGTCGGAAGTGGCGAGGCCATAAGGACCCCGCCACTTCCTTCATGCCCTTATTCACCGGAGTGCGTGGAAGGATCATTCTCCGAAGTTCGTTTGCAGCATCCTGCATGTCCTGGGCCCGTGGGGCCGGGGGAACCGTGCTCCCCCCGGTTCGATACATACAAGGCTACACCACATGTTGTGGCCCTGGATAGATATGCGCGAAGGTGAATGGGCGGGCGAGCCTACCCCGCTACTCCGGCACCACCGACACGACACCCTCGGCCCCAAGAACGCCCACCGCCACCAAGTCGCCCCCCACGGCTTCTTGCCCCTGCTCGTCCGACTCGGTGCGGGCGCGCAAGGAGAACCCGCCCCCGCTCTGCACGCTGAGGACCAGGGCGCCCCTCCCCGGCACCTCCACCACCGCCTCGAAGCCGTCCGGGTCCTTGAGCAGCTTGGAGGTGCGGCCCGATGAGGCACGCAGCTGGGCCTGCAGGCGTCCGGTGTTCTCGAGCAACTCGGCGCTCCTTCCGTGGACGCCCCCCTCGGGTCGGCACATCCTACTCTCGTAGACACGACGGGGGCCACAGCCGTTACGGGTTTTGCCATACCTCGTGTATTTATCGGGCCGCTCGGGCGCATAACCTTGGATAACCCGGCGGACGGCGGAGGGGGCACCAGCCGTCCGTCGGTTGCCCCATCACAGCGGGCCGAGCGAGGGGATGAGGCACGATGGTCGAGAGGAGCGCGCAAAGCACGCGCGGCGAGTCGGGGGCACGAGGGGCCCGTTCTTCTGCGGCGCGCGGCGCCCCGGCGAGGGTGCTCCTCGCCGACGACCACGACGTGGTCAGGCAAGGCTTCCGCCTCGTGCTGGGGAGCCAACCCGACATCGAGGTGGTGGGAGAGGCCCCGAACGGCCGGGAGGCCATAGAGCAGGCCCGCAGGCTGCGCCCGGACCTGGTGCTCATGGACGTCGCCATGCCCGTCATGGGTGGCATCGAGGCGACCCGCAGGCTAAAGGCGGAGATGCCGGGCGTGTGCGTCCTGATGTTCACCTCCCACGAGGAGCCCGAGTACCTGCTCGGGGCCATCGAAGCTGGGGCGGCCGGCTACGTCCTCAAGGGCGCGCCTGTCTCGCGGCTCATAGGCGCGATACGCAGGGCCTTGGGGGGCGATTCCCCGCTCGACCAGGAGCTGGCCGCCCGGCTCATCCGGGGCCTCTCGGAGAAGAAGGCCGGGGACGCCC
>CADCUW010000675.1 GCA_902805985.1 uncultured Rubrobacteraceae bacterium | reverse complement strand
CCCGGCCGAGGGTCCGTAAGCCTCCGGCTTCATGCAATCCCCACCCGTCACACCGAAGCCGGGGACCGTCAGGTCGTTCTCGGTGACGAAGTACTCGCCCTCGAAGTTCTGGCAACCGTCGTACCAGAACACCTCCTCCCCCGACCCGAACCGGACGGTCGGGACGGAACCCTGCTCGGGCTCCTGCCCATCGATCGAGCGCAGCACCCACGAGGTGCCGACCAACCTCGCGGGGTCCGACCGCCACTGAACCTCTTTTTGAAACCGGAGCGTCGTTCGTCCCTCTCCGTTCATCATCTCCAAAAGATCGCCCTCGACCCTGTAGGCTTCGGTGTCGTCGAAGAGTCTCAGGTACCTGCTCTCCTGACGCCTTTTGTCTCCCGAACAGCCGATAGTCGTCATGTCCGATCCCCCAGGCATCACGATCGACCCGTCTTCCATCTTGTCCATGTCGTTGCCGTAGAAGTTGCAGCCCGAACTGCCGCGTGCGATCTCCTCGCCGATCTCCAGCGTTATCTCTGTCTTCGAAACGAGCTCCTCCCCATCGAGGCTCGTCAGGAGCCACTCTGTCCCCACGAGTGCCGGATCCACCTGGGCCCGAGGCTGAGGTATGGATACCGTACTGCCTTCCGGCTGAGGGTTCGCGGCGTCCTCGTCGGCGCGTCCGCAAGACATCGCCGCGACGAAGAAGGCCATGCAGAGTAAGGCTGTAGAGATGTTTCTCCGGCGCAAATGCCCGTCCTCGCTAGGTTAGGATACAGTCTCTCACAGCCCGATCGCCGGTGAGCGCGGGGCGAACTTCCTGGTTCGAGAAGACCCGCTGGTCTATCCTGCCACCAGAGACTCGCCGCGAGGGCAAGGAGGTAGCGATGGGCGATAGGGAGACGGGCCCTTATGGCCCCGCCGTCGATGAAACCTTTCTGCGGGGCATCCCCAAGGCCGAGCTGCACGTCCACATCGAGGGCACCCTGGAGCCGGAGATGATGTTCGGGCTCGCCCGGCGCAACGGCGTCGCCCTCGCGTACGCCTCCGTCGAAGAGGCCCGCGAAGCCTACGACTTCGCCGACTTCCAGTCCTTCCTCGACCTCTACTACGAGGGCATGAAGGTGCTACTTCACGAGAGGGACTTCCAAGATCTGACCCTGGCCTACTTGCAGAAGGCCGCGGGCCAGGGCGTGCGCCACGCCGAGATCTTCTTCGACCCCCAGGCCCATACGGACCGCGGCGTCCCCTTTGAGACGGCGATCACGGGCATCCGCAAAGCGCTCGTCGAAGGCGGGCGGCGCATGGGCCTCTCCTCGCGCCTGATCCTTTGCTTCCTCAGGCACCTGAGCGCGGATGAAGCGATGCGGACCCTGCAAGAAGCCCTTCCTTACAAGGGCTGGATCTCAGCCGTCGGCCTCGACTCTTCCGAGGTTGGACACCCGCCAAAAGAGTTTAAAGAGGTGTTCGCGGAGGCCGCGAGGCACGGTTTCCTCAGCGTGGCCCACGCCGGGGAGGAAGGCCCACCGGAGTACATCCGCCAGGCGCTCGACGACCTCGGGGCCGCCCGGATCGACCACGGCGTCCGCTGCATGGAGGATTCGACTCTGGTGGAGAGGCTCAGGGAGGAGCAGGTGCCGCTCACCGTCTGCCCGCTCTCCAACGTCAGGCTGCGCTGCTTCCCTTCCATGCAGGAGCACCCCGCAAAGCGGATGCTCGATGAAGGGTTGTGCGTGACGGTGAACTGCGACGATCCCGCCTACTTCGGCGGCTACGTGGCCGAGAACTACGCCGCCCTGAGGGAAGGGCTAGGCTTCGACCGCGACAACTTCCGCGCGGTGGCCGAAAACTCCTTCAGGGCCTCGTTCCTCGACGAGACCGAGAAAGAGAGAAGGCTCCACGAGGTCGCGTCGTATTTCGAAGACCAGCGAGGCGAAACGGCCCAACCTCCCGGCACTGCCTCGTCTCGTCCTCCCCAAATATAGAAAGCCCGCGCGACAGGGCAGGAGGAGCGGGCCTTACGCGATGGGGTTAGCGTCGAGGGACTCCCAGAGGTAGAAGCTGGCGAGGGTGCGGTGGGGCGCCCACGGCCGGGCGAGGTTCTGGAGGGTCTCGGCGTCGGGGATCTCCGGAAGGTCGTAGGCCCTCTCCGCCGCCCGGCGGACGCCGAGGTCGCCGACGGGCAGAACGTCCTCCCGGCCGAGGTGGAACATGAGAAACATGTCCGCGCTCCACCGGCCGAGGCCCTTGACGGCGGTTATCTGGACGACCACCTCATCGTCCGGGAGGTCCTGGAGCGAGCCGAGATCCAGCTCGCCGGAGACGACGCAGTCCGCGAGGTCTCGCAAGTACCGCACCTTTGGCCTGGAGAGGCCGCACGCCCGCAGAAGCTCCTCGTCGGTAGAGAGCAACTCCTGTGGCGTAGGTGGGCGGCCGTCGAAGAGATCCGTTAGCCGGCCGTAGATGCTGCGAGCCGCCTTCGTCGAGAGCTGCTGCCCGACGATGGTCCGGACGAGCGACCCGTAGGCGTCGTCGGGACGGCCGCGGCGCTTTTCTGCGTGGCCGAGCGGCCCGATGCGCCGGACGAGCCCCTCCATGACCCGGTCGCCGCACCCGAGGAGGTGCGTTTCTCCTGCAACGATTGCCACGTCCCCCCTAGGTCGAGTTCGAGCCCCATCATCAGTGTACCCTCGGCGTCCACCTCGAAGCGGGCGCCGAACCTGTTGTACGCCTTTCTTATGTTCTCCGAACTCGATGCATAGCTCAACACCTGGCCCGGCTGGATCGTGTCGGGGTCCTCGTACCACTCTGCGTGTATCAGCGAGTAGCGGGCCGCCTCCATCCTCTGGGCGGTCTCGGCAGCGTCCTCAGCAGCCCGGAGCTCGCCTGAGATCGCGGCCTTCTCCTCGTCGAGCTCGGCGAGGCGTTCCTTGAGCTCCAGGAGCGTCATCAGGCCCTCAGCCTGCTGCTCCTGGAACTTGCGGCGCATCTTCGCCAGGACCCCCATACGCTCCGAGAGCGCCACCCGCCTCTGGAGGGCGGAGCGCAGGCCGTCGCCCCCATTCTCGCGCTCGACCGCCTCGTCGTAGAGGCGTATCAAGGTCTCCGTGCTCGCGTAGGTATCGAACATGGACGTCGCTTCGTACTCCAGTTGCTCGGCCCGATGCGACTTCCGGTTCCCGCAGGCGTCGACCCCGACGGACGGCCTGCAACGGTAGTAGTGGAGCTGCCTACCACCTGACGCCTTGCGCCGGTGTGTCTGCATCGCCCGGCCGCACTCCCGGCACCGCAGCACGCCCCCGGAGAGCTCGTAGAAGTAGCCGTCTATCTTCGAAGGCACGCGGTTGCCCTTGATCGCGTGCCTTGCCCGGTCCACCACCGGGCGCTCCAGGCCCGATCCGGAGAGATCGATCGGGACGGCTATCCACTCGCTGCGGTCAGTCCACTCGGACTTACGGCCCTTTCCCCCGCCAGGCTTGAAGCTGGTGCGCCGCTGGCCGGCCCACGCTATGCCGTACTCCCGTTCGGGGTCCAGGCGGGCGAGCACTTCGGCCGAGACCAGGCCGCAGAGTTCCTCTACCGGGTGCGGCCTGTAGACGTCGTTGTTTACGATGCCCCTAACGGTGGTCCCCGACCACCTGTCCCCGCCGCCGGGCGCGGGCACCCGGTCGCGCTCGAGTGCCCGTCGCACGCCGTTGACCGACTCCCCGCCGGCGACCAGGGCGAGGACCCGCCGAACCACCTCCATCTTCTCGGTGACGACCTCGTAGCCGACCCTCGTACCTTCGTCGTTGCGCCTCCACCGGAACCCGAAGCGGGGCTGCCCGGCCGCACCGAGGTGCTGGCCCCTGAGCGCCTTGTCCCTCACGCCCTTGCGGGTCCTGCGCGCCCTGGAGCGCTGCTCGCGGCGGCTGAACAGGCTCCGAATCACCCGCATGTCCTCCGCGTCCTCGCCCTCCTCCGCGTCGTCGAGGGCCCGCATCGTGGCGCCGTCCGCCGCGAGCATGATGGAGAGGTGCTCCGGTACCGGGAACTCCCCAAACCTGTCCCACGCCCAGGCCCAGATCTCGTCCACCCCACCGCCAGAGGTGAGGTCGAGGAGCTCGTCGATACCCGGCCTGTCCAGCGTGTGCCGCTTCTGCGCCCGGTCCTCGACTTCGGCAACGACCGCGTGACCCTCCCTGGCGGCGAACTCGCGCAGTTCGGCCAACTGGCCCGCCACGCTGTGGGCCTGCTCGTCGCTGCTGGCCCTGGCATACAGCACGATGCGCCGTGCCTGGCCATACTTATTCGTCATCGTCTCTCCTCTCTTGGTCATCAGAACAGCCTCGGCGCCCGAATGCCCTTGCGCTGCGGCAGGTCGCCGGACACGAGCTCCTCGATCTCCACGCCGTGCTCGCGTAGGTATGCGGCCACGATCCCGCGGTGACAGTCTGCGGGGTCCCTCTCCCAGCACAGCAACACGCACGCCTTGCCGCCGTAGATCTCCACCAGGCGCCCCACCACGGCGTCCGGGCCGAGCCTGTCGAGCTGCTCGCGATAGAGATCCCGCCATCCCTCGTCGGCGTTCCACACCTCGTCGCTGGGCGCGAGCTCGTCCATCCGGCGGTACGAGTATGGCAAGGCCCACCTGGGCCGACCGCGGGAGGTGGACACCATGACGGCATCCACCTCCCCGAGCAGCGGGTTCGACCAGAAACTCGTCAGCAGCCTCAACGGCCCCGCCGCGCCTTTGGCCGCTCGTAGACGAAGACCCTCACGCCGCCGTCGCCGCCGCACGATGGGCAGGTGACCAACGCCGGGCCATCAAGCGTCAAGGTGGCGCTCGTCGTGACGCCGCTGTTCGCCATCGTCCTGGCGGTGCTCCTGAGCCCCCTAGTGGTGGTGCTGGCCTTTCTCGTGCTGGCCGTCGCCCTGATCGCCTTGCTGATTCGCGCGCTGAGGCGCAGGCCGCTCAGGACGTGGGGGCTGGTGGCCGGATCCTCGTTGGCCCTCCTCGTAGTGTTCTCCGGCATCTCCGGGGCGCTTTACGGCGGTGGAGGAGGCCAGGGGCAGCGCGCCGGCTCCTCGGGCGAGGGAGAACAGGCCGCGGTAACGCAAGAGCCGGAGCCTACTGAGGAGCAGAAGAACCAGCTCAAGCCAGAGCCAGCGGAGGAAGAGGAAAGCAGCGGCCGCTACGACGCCGTGGCGACCGTATCGCGGGTCGTGGATGGCGACACTGTGGAGATAGAGCCTGCAGTGGACGGCAAAGACTCTGTGCGCCTGATCGGCGTGGACACCCCAGAGACCGTAGACCCGGGCGAGAACGTCGAGCCCTACGGCCCCGAGTCCTCCAACTACGCCACTTCTGTGCTCGAAGACGAGGAGGTGGAGCTGGAGTTCGATGAGGAGAGGACGGACCAGTACGGACGTCTCCTGGCCTACGTCTACCTCGCAGGCGACGAGATGTTCAACGGCGAGCTCGTGGAGGGCGGCTACGCTCAGGTCTACACGGTCGAGCCGAACGCGCGCTACGAGGAGCGCTTCCGAGCGCTGCAGGAGGAGGCCAGGGACGCCGAGATCGGCATATGGGGACTGTCCGGAGACGAGCAGTGCGAGCTCGCCGACCGGGGCAACGGCATCGGCGAGGGCACGCCTGGCTGCGAGGACGGGCAGGAGCCCAAGTCTGAACCCGCGCCTGTCCCAGAGCCCAAACCGGCACCAGACCCGGAACCGGAGCCGATGCCGCAACCCAAGCCCGAACCCGAGCTCCTCCCTTCGTCCCCGGCCGCCTCAGCCTCGGCGAGCCCGGAACCCGAGCCTGAGCCGGCTCCTTCCTCGGGAGACCTCGACTGCTCGAACTTCGACACCCACGCGGAAGCGCAGGCCGTCTACGAGCAGGACACGAGCGACCCCAATGGGCTGGATGGGCCCATCGGCGAGGGGTACACGGGCGAGCAGGGCGTGGCCTGCGAGGAGTTGCTCGGCGCGACCGGAGCGTCTGCATCGTCCTCCGCCAGCCCCGAAGCTTCCGCTTCGCCGAGCGCATCGCCGCCTGCTCCTAGTGGCGGAGCGCCATCCGGAGGCGGCTACATAGACCGCGACGAGGTGGACGGGCCGATCCCGACCCCGCCAGGCGACCCCGATAACCTCGGCGGCGACGGTGACGGACTGGCGTGCGAGTACGCTGGCGGTCTCAACGCGATTAGCGGTGCCCGCGGAAGCGGGCGGCTAGGCGCTGTGGGCCGTCCCTGCCTATCCCCGGTCCGCTAGCATCGGTCCACGAACCCACCCACCAGTCGGCGTTTACAGAACTGCGCCTAACCGTGATCGGCCGCGCCAAGGCGCCGCAGCGGCACCCGCAGCCGGACTTTCGTGCCGGCGCCCGGCTCGCTGTCCACCTCTAAGCTCCCGCTCAAGGCGACGGCCCGCTCTCGCATGCTGTTCAGACCTACCCCGGTCGGTCCGCCTGGGACGAAGCCGCGCCCGTCGTCGGTGACCTCCGCCACCAGGTCGTCACCCTCGGCCCGGACGGCCACGAGGACCCTCCCGGCCCCGGAGTGACGACGGGCGTTGGACAGCGCCTCCCGCAGGACGCGCAGCACCTCCGCGCCGCCCGCACCCGGGGGTGCCTCCGGTAGGCTGCTTTCGAGTACCAGGCGCACGTCGCAGCCCGGGGCCATGCGCCGGCCTTCTTCCACAAGCGCCTCTAGGAGCTCGGCCAGCGGCCTGCCCCCCTCGCCGCCGAGGCGCAAGTCGTAGACGGCAGCGCGTAGGCGCCGCTCCGTGCTCCTCAGGGCTTCGATCTCGTCGGTGATCCTCCCGTCGAGCTCGGAGTTGTCGTTGAGGCTCTGGACGATCTGGGCCTCGGCGAGGGCATAGGTGAGGTCCTGCAGCGCCCCGTCGTGGAGGTCGCGGGCCACGCGCTTGCGCTCACCTTCCCTGACCTCGCGCAGGGCCGTCTCAACGCGCTTGCGCTCCGTTGCGTCGCGCACCACGGCGCACACCACCTCCCCGCCGCCGTGGCGGATCACGCTCGCGCTGATCTCCACGTCCACCAGGGAGCCGTCCTTGCGGCGGTACCGGCGCTCGCCTATGGGGCGGTGCCCCCGCTCAAGGATGCGCCGAAGGGTCGCGTCTACCTCCTCGCGGGGCAGCTCGATCAGGTCGTAGAGCTCCATCCCTTCTAGCTCGTCGCCCGAGTAGCCGAGCATCCTCTGCAGAGAAGGGTTGGTCTCGATGACCCTCCGGGTACGCGCGTCGAGCAAGTAGAGCCCCTCGGCGGACTGCTCGACGACCGCCCTGTAGCGCTCCTCGCTCTCCCGCAGGCTCTCATCGGCCCGCTTGCGCTCGGTCACGTCCTCGTGCACAAGGACCACCTCACGCACCTCCCCGGCCTCGTCCTTGACGGGATAGACGAACCCCCTCACCCAGCGGCCGGGCTCCTCGTTGCCGCTCCGGCCGGGGAGGGTCTGCTCGGGGTCGTAGGCGATCGGTGGGATCGCCGCGGCCTCCCCGGCGAAGCCCTTCCGGATGTGGGTCATGACGCCCTTCTCGACGAGCTGCGGGTCTTCGAGCATGTTGTAGTGGGCAAGGTCTTCGAGGGTGAGGCCCCAAAGCTCGGTGAAGGCGCGGTTCACCCGCAGCGTGCGGCCCCCCGGGGAGAGGATTTGGGTGCTCAGGGGCGACTGCTCGATCACCGTGCGAAAGCGCATCTCGGAAGCGCGCAGCGCCTCCTCCGCCCGCTTGCGTCGGGAGATGTCCTCGATCACGGCAATAAGGTACGCGGGCTCTCCGGAGTCCCCACGGACCAGGGAGACGGTCAGGTTTATCCAGACCACCGAGCCGTCCTTGCGGAAGTATCGCTTCTCCATCGAGTAGGTCCCGATCTCCCCGGCGAGCAGCCGGCGGAGCTGATTCAAGTCCGCCCCGAGGTCTTCGGGGTGGGTGATGTCCTGGAAGGTCTTCTCCAGCAGCTCCTCGCGCCGGTAGCCGACGATGTCGCATAGCTTCCGGTTCACCCGCAACCACCCACCGTCCAATCCGACGTGGGCCACGCCGACCGCGGCCTGCTCGAAGGTTGCTCTGAAGCGTTCCTCGCTCTCCCCCAGACTGTCGAGCGCCGCCTCCAGCTGCGCGGTGCGCCGCGCCACCTCCCCCTCGAGGCCCTCGTTGAGGCCCCGAACCTCCTCCTCCAGCCGCCTGCGCCCGGTCACGTCCCGGCTGACGCAGACCACGCCCCCGACCTCCGGGTCGTCCAGCAGGACGTTGAGGGTGGTCTCCAGGTGTCGCCAGGAGCCGTCCCTATGCCGGTAGCGGGCCGTCACGGGCCCGAACGGCCCGGAGGCCTCCCGCATTCCCTCGATCACTTCCCGCACGTACGCGGCGAGGTCGTCAGGGTGCACGAGATCGGAGACGGTCGTCCCGACGAGCTCCTCCGGCGCGTACCCGAGCACGTCCTCGACCGAGGGGCTCACGTACAGGAAGGCGTTCTCGGCGCTGCACAGCGATATGACGTCGAGTGCCTTGTCAAGCAGCGCGCCGTGCCTACGCTCAGCGCGGAGCACGCGCTCGCGCGGGTCTACGGTGTAGTGATGTTCTTCGATCGTTCCCTCCTTCTAGCACAAAGGATTATACCCGGAGTAGAGCCGACGGTCGGGGGACGGAGGACGAGACAGGGACCGGTCCCGTTACACTCCGGCCAGTCCCGGAGGCCACGATAAGGGGATAGGGGTTCCGGCAGCCATCGTCCACGCACCACGAACGTCGGACGCTAAACACCCATCTCGGGCCCTGTATTCGCGTTGCGAGCAGCCAAATACGGATGCCCGCAGAACGAGCTCGTAAGTCCTAGGCTAGTGTCACCTCGACCTCCGGCTCCCGGCCCGCCGCTGCACTAAGGCTAAGCCGAGATCGCCGTTGCGATTTGTCCCAATGTGAACAAGTAGTGCTCGCCGGTCGCACACGCGAACCCGCACCCACCTCGGCCCTGATTCCCGCGGCCACCTCGCGTACGGCATTGGCCACGTGACGTGCCCCAGGGCTTCAGAGAGGTTCTCGTGGTCCCTCGGGCCTCGGTCACTCTCTAGTGTCCGCTTCGTGGCCCGGCACCACATCTGGGGACGCGATACGGCCCTTCTCCCGAACGGCTAGCATGCCCCGGTATGGGAAGCACGGTGGAGGAGATTCGGGTCCGTCGGCCGCCGAGGCGACCG
>CADCUW010000674.1 GCA_902805985.1 uncultured Rubrobacteraceae bacterium | reverse complement strand
CCAGGGTGCTCGACGCCTTCAGCTCAAACCTGCGCGAGCTGCACCGCCTCAGCACCGATAGGCACGAGAGCACCGAGGAGCTGTTCGCGGACTATCTGGCCACGGGGCGCGAGGTCTTCAACCTCTCCACCGGCATGATCAGCCAGGTAGAGGGCGAGAGGTACGTCATCCGCGCCATCGACACCTCGGAGCTGAACCTGGAGTCCGGCGACGAGAAGGCGCTCGCGAACACCTACTGCTCCGCCGTGATGCAGAAGAGTGGGACGATCTCGTACGACCGGGTCGGCGAGATGCCGGACATGGCCATCCATCCGCTGTACGAGGAGTTAGGGATAGAGTCGTACATCGGCACGCCCATCCGGGTCGAGGACGAGGTTTACGGGGTGCTGCTATTCTGCTCCACGCGGGCGCGGGAGGGGTCCTTCGAGGCTTTCGAGCGCGAGATCATTGAGCTCATGGCCCAGGGCGTCGGGCGCTCCATAGCGGCCGACCGGGCGCAGGCGTCGCTTAAGGAGAGCGAGGAGCGCTACCGGCTTGTCGCCCAGGCGACGAGCGAGGTGATCTGGGACAACGACCTCACCACCAATGGCCAGGTCTGGGACGGCGCGACGGAAGACATGTTCGGCTACCCCCCAGAGAAGATGGGTCACACCGGCGACTGGTGGGAAGAGCACCTCCACCCCGACGACCGCGAGCGCGTGCTGGCCAACGTCGAGAGGGCGCTAGAGGGGGGCCGTGAGGCCTGGGTCGACGAGTACCGCTTCCGGCGCGCCGACGGCGAATACGTGACGCTGGTGGACCGCGCTTACGTGGTGCGCGACGGGGAGAGCCGCCCGGTCAGGATGCTCGGCTCCATAATGGACGTCACCGAGCGCAAGCGTTCCGAGGAGAGGCTCAGGGAGAGCGAGGAACGGTACCGCACTCTCGTCGAGGCCGTCCAGGAGGGGATAGCCTTTATCGATCCGGAGGGTGGCGTGATCAACTACTGCAACGAGGCCTACGCCGAGATCCTGGGCCTCCCGCCCGGTGAGATGGTCGGCCGGTCCTTTTTCGACTTTCTCGAAGGCGAGGAGCGAGAGAAGACGCTCAGGCAGCGGGAGCTGCGCCACGAGGGCGTCTCCTCATCCTACGAGGTCATCGCCACGTCCGTCGACGGGACGGAGAAGATCCTCTCCGCCACCGGCTCGCCGATCTTCGACGCCGAAGGCCTGTACGCGGGGGCGGTCCAGACCATTGTCGACGTCACCGAGCGCCAGCGAGCCGAGCAGGAGCTGCGCGAGGCTGAGCAGCTCTTCCGCGGCGCGTTCGACGACGCGGCCGTCGGCATGGCCCTCAACGCCCTCGACGGGCGTTTTATCCAGGTCAACGGCGCCCTGTGCGAGATGCTCGGCTACGCGGAGGAGGAGCTGCTCGACCGCTCGTTCAGGGACATCAGCCACCCCGACGACCTCGACGTCAGCGTGCGGCGCGTCGAGGAGCTTGTCAGGGGGGAGAGGGAGCGCTACGGGCTGGAGAAACGCTACCTCCACGCCGACGGCCACCCGGTCTGGGCCGCGATCAACGTCTCCGCCGTGAGGGACCCCGAAGGTAACCCACTCTACCTTATCGCCCAGATGCAGGACGTAACCGAGCGCCGGAGAGCTGAGGAGCGGCTGCGCAGCAGCCAGGTTCGCCTCGCTGAGGCGCAGCGCATGGCCAGCATCGGCAACTGGGAGTACGACCTCGCAACCGGGGAGATAACCTGGTCGGACGAGGTTTTCCGCATCTACGGCCACGCCCCGCAAGAGTACGTCCCCACGTTTGACCGGCTGTTCGAGGTGGTCCACCCCGAGGACAGACACCTGCTCACCGAGAAGGTCCGCGGCGCTGCGGAGCGGGGCGAGCCATACGACTTCGAGAACCGTGTGATCCTGCCCGACGGCACCGAGCGCGTTGTCCAGCGCCGGGCGCGGGTGGTCCGCGACCAGGAGGGCAGGATAACTAAGCTGGTCGGCACGGTCCAGGACGTCACCGAGCGCAAGAGGGCCGAGGAGGAGATCCAGAAGCTCAACGAGGGCCTGGAGCGCCGCGTCGAGGAGCGCACCGCAAAGCTGCGGGAGAGCGAGGAGCGCTACAGCTTGGTGGTCGAGGGCTCCAACGACGGCATCTTCGATTGGGACTTGACCGACAACACGATCTTCTGGAACGACCGCCTCTTCGAGATCGTCGGCCTCTCACGGGAGGGCTTCGCGCCGACGCTGGAGGCCTTCTTCGGGCTCGTTCACCTGGACGACCGCGCGAAGGTCTCCGAGGGCATCACGGCGCACCTGGAGCGCGGCGAAGAGTTTGAGGTGGAGTACAGGATGCGGCACGCTGGCGGCGAGTACCGCACCTGCGTAACCCGCGGCAAGGCCCAGCGCGACGGAAACGGGGAGCCGTTCCGCATGGCCGGCACCCTGACGGACATAACCGAGCGCAAGAGAGCCGAGGAGGCGCTTCGCTTGCTGGCCGAGGTGAGCGCGGATCTCTCATCCTCACTCGACTACCGGGCCACCCTCGCGAGCGTCGCCCGCCTGGTGGTGCCCCGACTCGCCGACTGGTGCGCCGTGGACATCCTCGAGGAAGACGACTCGCTGCAGCGGATCGCCGTGGCCCACCAGGACCCCGAGAAGGTCGAGCTGGCCCACCAGCTCGAGGAGCGCTACCCGGCCGACCCCGGTGCCCCGAGCGGCACCTACAATGTGCTCAGGACCGGCCGCCCACAGTTCTTCCCGGAGATCCCGGACGAGGTGCTAGAGGCCACGGCCCGAGACGAGGAGCACCTGCGCCTTTTGCGCGAGGTCGGGTTCACCTCCGCGATTATCGTGCCCCTGACCGCGCGTCAGAAGACGCTCGGGACAATCACACTCGTCTCGGCGGAGTCAGGCCGCCCGTATACCGAGGCCGACCTCAGGCTGGCGGAGGACCTCGCCCGACGGAGCGCGTCCGCGGTGGACAACGCCAGGCTCTACGAGGAGGCCGAGAGGGAGCTCGCCGAGCGCCGGAGGGCCGAGGAGGAAATCCGGCGCCTCAACGAGTCCCTCGAAGCGCGCGTGAGGGAGCGGACCGCCCAGCTCCAGAACGCCATCTACGAGCTCGAGCGGGCCGGCGAGAGCCTCAGGGCCGCCAAGGAGGAGGCCGAGGGGGCGAACCGCGCCAAGAGCGAGTTCTTGGCGAACATGAGCCACGAGATCCGCACGCCCATGAACGGCGTGATCGGCATGACGGGGCTCCTGCTCGACACGCCGCTGGACGAGGAGCAGAGGGAGTACGCCTCGACGATCCAGCTCTCCGGGGAGAGTTTGCTCTCGATCATCAACGACATCCTGGACTTCTCCAAGATAGAGGCGGGAGAGATGCGCCTCGAGACCATAGCCTTCGACCTGCGCACGGCGGTCGAGGACGTCGTGGCCCTCTTCGCTGAGCGTGCCCACGACAAGGGCCTGGAGCTTGCGAGCCTTGTCGACTACGACGTGCCGACCGCGCTCGAGGGCGACTCCGGACGCCTGCGCCAGATCCTCACCAACCTCGTCGGCAACGCCATAAAGTTCACCGAGAGGGGCGAGGTGGTGCTGCGCGTGGAGCTCGACGAGGAGGACGGGGTGCGGGCCACGGTGCGCATCTCTGTCAGGGACACGGGCATCGGCATGACCGAAGAGCAGCAGTCGCGCGTCTTCGAGTCTTTCTCCCAGGCCGACGCCTCGACGACCCGCCGCTACGGCGGTACGGGACTCGGACTCACCATCTCCAGGCAGCTCGTGGGGCTCATGGGCGGCGAGATCGGCGTCGAGAGCGAGCCCGGCGTCGGTTCGACCTTCTTCTTCAAGCTGCACCTGAAAAAGCAGCCGGACGGGGCGATCAGGACGCCGAGCCCCCCGGCGGACCTGAGCGACCTCAGGGTGTTCATCGTTGACGACAACGCTACGAACCGCCACATCCTGCGCAACCAAATCTCCTCCTGGGCGATGAAGAGCGGCGAGGCCGAGGAGGGCTTCACCGCCCTCGAAAGGCTGCGTGAGGCCGCGCGTGAAGGCACCCCGTACGGCCTGGCCATCCTCGACATGCAGATGCCGGGGATAGACGGCATGGAGCTCGCCCGGCGCATAAGCGGGGACCCGACGCTCTCCGGAACACACCTGATCCTGCTCACCTCCCTTGGCAAGCGCGGCGACGTCGAGGACGCGCGCCGCACGGGCATCGGGGCCTACCTTACGAAGCCGGTGAGGCAGTCGGAACTCTACGACGCCGTGGCCACCGTGATGGAGGCCTCCGAGGTAGGGCGTGCAGAGGACGCGCCCCTCGTCACCCGCCACACCCTGCGTGAGCTGCACGACACGGCGCGAGCCCAACTCCTTTTGGCGGAGGACAACCCCGTCAATCAGAAGGTCGCCGTCAAGATGCTCGAGAGGCTCGGCTACCGGGCGGACGTGGCCCAGAACGGCCTGGAGGCGGTCGAGGCTCTCGAACGCAACCGCTACGACGCAGTCCTGATGGACGTGCAGATGCCCAGGATGGACGGCCTCGAGGCCACGGTCGAGATAAGGCGCCGCGAGGCTGCCCTCGCCTGGCGGGGTGAGGAGCGCAGTATCCCGATCATCGCGATGACCGCGAACGCGATGCAAGGCGACCGGGAGAAGGCGCTCGTCGCCGGCATGAACGACTACCTCGCCAAACCGGTCCGTCAGGAGGAGCTCGAAGCGACCCTGGGCCGCTGGATCTCGCCGGAGGCAGACACAAGCCCCGCCAACGGCGAACTCGCGGACGCCCCCGAAGAGGCTGGCGCATCGTGCCCTGATGGGAGCCCGGATGGGGACGACGTCCTCGACCCGGAGGTGCTGGCGAGCCTGAGGGAGCTCGGGGACGCGGAGCTGCTCGCGGAGCTCGCTGGGATGTTCTTAGACGACGCCTCCTCGCGCCTCGGTGAACTGCGGGGGGCCGTCGAGAGAGGGGACGCGGCGGCCGTGGAGTGGGTCGTCCACACACTCAAGGGCAGCTCGGGCAACATTGGGGCCACGCGGATGGCCTCCATCTGCGCCGAGCTGCAGGACGTGGGGGCCTCCGGCGACCTCGGACGGGCCCCGGGGCTGCTGGAGGGGCTCGAGCAGGAGTACCAGCGCGTCCGCCCGGCGCTCGAGAAGGAGACGGAGGGCGGCGGTTGAGGATATTGATCGCCGAGGACGACGCCGTCTCGCGCGCGATCCTGCGCCGCGCCGTGGAGAAGCTCGGCCACGGGTGCCTGGCGGCGAGCAACGGCGGGGAGGCCTGGGAGCTCTTCAAGGAGCACCCCGACTTCGACGTGATCATCAGCGACTGGATGATGCCGGGGGTGGACGGCCTGGAGCTCTGCCGCAGGGTCCGCAAGCATGGCCATACTGACGGGTACACCTACTTCATCTTTCTGACGGCCCTCGGCGACAAGGAGCACCTCCTCCAGGGCCTCGAGGCCGGGGCCGACGACTACCTCTCAAAGCCTTTGGACAGGGACGAGCTTCGGATGCGCCTCACCTCGGCCCTGCGCGTCACCGAGCTCCACCGGCGCCTTGTCTTCCAGAACGGGGAGTTAGAGGAGCTCAACCGCCTCCTCTTTGAGCAGTCCCGCAAAGACCCTCTGACCTCTTTAGGCAACCGGCTCAGGCTGCGCGAAGACCTGGAGGCACTGAGTGCTAAGGCCCACCGCTACGACCACAGCTACGCCGTCGTGATCTGCGATGTAGACTTCTTCAAGGCGTACAACGACCGCCACGGCCACCTCGCTGGCGACGACGTGCTCAGGCGGGTGGCCGAGACGATCTCCGCCGACCTGCGTGGCGGCGACGCCGCCTACCGCTACGGCGGAGAGGAGTTCCTAATCTTGCTCCCCGAGCAGGACCCGCTGACCGCCACCGCCGTGGCCGAACGCCTGCGCGACGCCGTCCAAGGCCTCGCCATCCCCCACGGGGCCAGCGAGGCCGCCTCCGTGGTGACCCTCAGCGCCGGGGTCGCCGCCCTCCCCGCCTCCGGCGACCCCGACGACCTTCTGAGAAAAACGGACTCGGCCCTCTACGCCGCAAAAAAGGCCGGCCGGAACCGCGTCTCGACGAGTGATTGAGGTCGCGTCGTGCGGTCCGTCGACCGGGACGTCTAGCGGCGTGCGCGCCAGAGGGCCATCCTGACGCGGGCGGCGAGCTCGTCAGGGGAGAAGGGCTTCGTCACGTAGTCGTCCAGGCCGGTCTCGAGGCCGTCGACGACGTCCCGCTCGCCCTGGCGGGAGGTGAGCATTATGACGGGGAGGGAGGCCACGGTGGAGTTCTTGCTGTTCCTGACGCTGCGGACCAGCTCTAAGCCGCTTATGCGGGGCATGAGGCTGTCCGTGATCAGGAGGTCTAACACCGCACCGCCCTCCAGGAGGTCCAGCGCCTCTCGGCCGTCCTCGGCCTCCGCCACCTCGTAGCCCAATCCCGTCAGCTTCGCGACGACGATGCGCCGTACGATGCGGTCATCGTCCACGGCCAGTATCTTCGTCTCAACCGTGTGCAATGATTCTTCACTGCCTCGTGTACGTACGCCTACCAATTAAAGGTACCCGCACGATAAGATACTAAAAGTCGTGTAGAAGATTGTGGTGGGGGACTCAATGTGACGGCAATGCTGTGGGCTATCGCGGTCATGGCCATACTGAACGTCTTTATGGTCGTGCTCACGCTCGGGCTAAAGGCGGCGCGCACCGTCAACCGGCGCGGCATAGAGGCGCGGTCGGCCCGATTCGAGGCCGCGCTGGGTGACCTGATCCTGACCGGCGACACCGACCCTATCCTCCTCCGTCCGAACGGGCGGGACATGGACCTGCTCTCTACCAAGATGATCGAGTACCTCTCGCTGCTGCGAGGCGAGCAGCGTGGTCGCCTGGTCGACCTGGCCGAGGAGGCCGGGTTAGTCCGCAAGTTCTTCTGGCGGCTCCGCTCGCGCAACCGCTGGAGAAAGGCCCAGGCCGCCGAATCCCTGGGCCACTTCGGTGGCCCCAAGGCGGTCGGGCCGATAGCCTTACTCCTCTCCTATGAGGACGAAACCGTAAGGGCCGTCGCCGCTAGGGCCCTGGCCCGCATCGGGACGCCCGAGGCGGCTGGCCACCTGGCCCATACCCTGAACGACCCATCAGAGCTCACCCGCCTGCGCATGGCCGAGAACCTGGAGTGGCTCGGCCCTGTCGCGACGGAGCCCCTCGTCCGGATTCTGCGAGGGGATAACCCGAGGGCCCGCGTGCTCGCGGCGAGGGTGCTCGGCAACCTGCGCGCCGCCGAGGCCCGCCCCGCCCTGCTCCAGACGCTCGCCGGCGCACCCGCTGAGGAGGTCCCGGTGGACCTCCGGGCCCAGGCGACGCTGGCGCTAGGCAGGATCGGCAACCCCGACGATGTGCCCGGGATCCTCGCCGCCTCCGAGGGCGAGCACTGGCCCGTCCGGGCGCAGGCCGCCAACGCCTTGGAGGCCATCGGCGACGTGAACGCCATTCCGGCCCTCAAGCGGCTCACAGTCGACCTAGAGTGGTGGGTGCGCTTCAACGCCAGCCGCGCGCTCGCCAACATGGGCCCCGCCGGGGAGAGGGCGCTGGTCGAGGCACTCGAAGGCGAGGACCCCTTCGCCCGCGACAGGGCAGCGAGTTCGCTCGAGGCACGCGGCATCACCCGCCGGACGGTCGAGGCGCTCGCCGAGCCGGGCGAGAGGGGGTCGAACGCGCGGCGCCTGATCCGGGCCATGACCCGCGCTGGAGCGGTCCGCTACCTGGGCCGCCTCACCGAGACCTTGCCGGACGACGAGAGTCGCAAGGAACTGGTCAGGATACTGAAATCGGGCGGAGAGCCCCCCCAGACGGAACGACCGGACAGCCCCGCTCCCACCGGGCCGGAAAGCCTCCCGGGCAGGGAGCTGGTGCCCGTGTAGGCCGCCACCCCGGCGCGAAGGCCGGGCCCTTCGCCGCTCCCGGATCTCACCCGGCGCCCTCCCGTCGTTCGGATGGTCGCTTGGACGCTCGCCGGGGTGGTCGTCGCCGCCGGTGTCGCGGCCGGCACCGCCGCTGGAAGGCGCGGGATAGCGCGTGTCCTCCGCCAGCTCAGGACGACCGACGGCAGGCGCCTATCACGGCCGCTCCGAGGGTACCGCCCGTGACCCTCGGGGACCTCGTCGTCTACGTCAACTACTTCGTGCTCGGGTACTTTCTCCTCATCAACGCCGTGTACCTGGTACTGTACGCGATCTCCTTTGCCGAGATCGCCGACTACGTCAGACGCGACGTCTTCTCGGGCCTCGCGGAGCTCTTCTCCTCCAACTACGCCCCGCCGGCGACCGTGGTCGTTCCCGCCTACAACGAGCGGGCGAGCATCGCCGACAGCGTGCGCTCATTCCTAACCCTCCACTATCCCTTGCACGAGGTCGTCGTCGTCAACGACGGCTCCACGGACGACACGCTGGAGGTCCTGATCCGGGAGTTCGACCTGCACGAGTCAGAACAGCCCGTCAGGAGGCAACTGGAGACGGCACCCATCAGGGGCGTCTACGCCTCCCCGACCGAGCGGCTCGTCGTGGTGGACAAGGAGAACGGGGGCAAGTCCGATGCCCTGAACGCCGGCATCTGCGCGGCCGGCTACCCGCTGGTCTGCTGCATGGACGCCGACATCATCCTGGAAGAAGACGCCCTCCTCAGGATCGCCCGCCCGCTCGTCGAGGAGAGCTCGGTAGCGGCCGTGGGCGGAATCGTGCGCGTCGCCAACGGCTCCCGCTTTGAGAAGGGCCGCATCATCGAGCCGAAGACGCCGCGCAAGGCCCTGCCGAACTTCCAGATCGTCGAGTACCTGAGGGCATTTATCGCGGTCAGGACGGCGTGGAGTCGCCTGAACGCCCTGCTCATCATCTCCGGGGCCTTCGGAATGTTCCGCCGCAGGGACGTGATAGCGGCGGGCGGCTACGCAGGGGACACGGTCGGGGAGGACATGGAGCTCGTCACCAGGATGCACCGCGTCCTCAGGGAGAACGACCACGTGTACAAGATCTCCTTCGTCCCCGACCCCGTGGCCTGGACGGAGGTTCCTGACACCATCAGGGTACTCCGCCGCCAGCGCGACCGCTGGCACCGCGGCCTGATAGACACCCTCTTCCGCCACCGCAGGATGCTCTTCAACCCACGCTACGGCGCGGTCGGGACCTTGGGCATGCCG
>CADCUW010000673.1 GCA_902805985.1 uncultured Rubrobacteraceae bacterium | reverse complement strand
TCGACGAGGTCCCCGGCCTCAAGGGCAAGAACACCACGGCCGAGGTCGTGGCGGGGTTCTGTTGGGATGGGATCTCCTCTTCCCTGCAAGGACGCGGCCTGGACTCCCTTACGGTGCGGGTCTGGGAATCGCCGCAGGTCTACGCCGCCCGCGAGGGAGTTCTCCGCTGACCTTGCGCGTCGCCTTCGTCACGGTCGGGGACACGAAAAGGCTCACCGGCGGCTACCTGTACAACCGGTGTCTTTTAGAAGGGTTGGAGGAGAGCGGCGTGGAGGTGGAGGTCGTGGTGCCTTGCGGCGCGGGCCCGGCGGAGCAGTCCGGGGCCGCGCGGGGCTTCGGCCGGGCCCTGGATCCGGCCCACTTCGACGTCGTGGTCGTGGACGCGCTCGCCCGCATCGTCGTCGCCCCTCACCTGGACGCTTGGAGGTCCGTTCGCCCCGTCGTGGCGCTCGTCCACGAGCTACCCGGCGTCGCCGACCCCTCCGCCGCCGGCCGGGAGCGCCCGTTCGAGTTGCCCCTTCTACGGTCGGATCGGCTCGTCGCCGTGAGCGGGCACGGAAAGGAAGTATTGCTTGGAAAGCGCGTTCCGTCCGCACGGGTGGCCGTGCTCCCGCCCGGTCTCGACGGGCTAGAGAGGCGTCTGGAGCAGCCCCGTGCCGGAGAGGTTCTGCGCGTCCTGTGCGTGGCGCAGTGGATCCCACGCAAAGGTATCCTGGATCTCGTCCGGGCTTGGAGGAGGAAAGACAGGTCCGGGGCCGTCTTGACCCTCGTCGGTGAGACGCATGCCGACGAGGTTTACGCGGCCGAGGTCCGGGAGGCCGCGGCCGATCCTTCGATACTCGTTCGCGGTCCGGTCGACGACGTCGCCCTGGCCGGCCTCTACGCCTCCGCCGACCTCTTCGCGCTCCCTTCCCGCTACGAGGGCTACGGCATCGTCTACGCCGAGGCCCTCTCCTTCGGTCTACCCGTCGTCGCCTGCGCCGTCGGGCCGGTACCCGGGGTCGTGGGGGACGAGGCAGCCCTGCTCGTCCCGCCGGGGGAGATCCACGCTCTCTCCGGGGCGCTGGGCCGGCTCCTCTCGGATGCCGGGCTAAGGGAGAGGATGTCCGCCGCCGCGCGGCGCCGGGCCGCCGGCCTTCCACGCTGGAGGGAGTCGGTGGAGGGGTTCCTGGGCGTGTTGCGGGACGTCGTCGAGGAGCGGGGAAGATGAGCGCGCCTGACCAGGACGGGGCGCGCGCCCAGAACCGCCGCTCGTGGAACGCTGTCGTGGGGGCGCATGACAGCCATCGCGGAGACCTCGCCGCGTTCCTCAAGGCCGGAGGCTCCACGCTCTTTCCCGAAGAGTCCCGGCTGCTCGGAGACCTGTCGGGCCTGACGGTGGCGCACCTGCAGTGCAACTCCGGGGGCGACACGCTCAGCCTCGTCCGCCTCGGGGCACAGGTAACCGGCGTCGACCTCAGCGACGAGGCGGTGCTCTCGGCGCGGAGCCTCTCCCAGGAGAGCGGTCTTCCGGCCCGCTTCGTCCGCGCCGACGTTTACGACTGGCTCGCGGAGACCGCGCGAGGGGAGGAGCGCTTCGACGTCGCCTTCGCCTCATACGGCGTCGTGTGCTGGCTGGCGGACCTCGTCCTTTGGGCTCGCGGGATAGGGGGCATCCTGAGGGCGGGCGGGCGCTTCGTGCTCGTGGATTTCCACCCGTCAGCCGAGGTCTTCGACGAGAACTGGAGCCTCGCCCGAGATTATCCCGGCGGCGGAGAGCCGCTGCCGCTCGAAGAGGGCGTCGGCGACTACGTGGCGGATTCTGGAGGCGCGCTCACCCCGGCCGGGTTCGCGGAGGGCATCGGCGGTTTCCGGAATCCCGAGCCGTGCCTTCTGTTCCGGTGGGGCCTCGGGGAGGTCGTCACGGCCCTGGCCGGGGCGGGCCTGAAGATAACGGCCCTCGAAGAGTACCCGCACTCGAACGGCGAGCGCCACTTCTCTCGTATGCGCGAGTTACCCGGGCGCCGGATGGTCCCGCCGGAGGACGTGCCCGCCGTGCCCCTGATGTACGGCATCCGGGCCGAGAAGAGCGGGGTTTCGCGCTAGGCAACCGTTCCCCGCGGACCCGTAGGGGCGGGTTTGAAACCCGCCCACGCCACCAGGCGCTGGAAGGTGGGATCTCCGGCCCGGACAGTACCTAGCGGCCCGCTTCGTCCAGCGCCCACCGGACAAACAGACCTTTTAACGTC
>CADCUW010000672.1 GCA_902805985.1 uncultured Rubrobacteraceae bacterium | reverse complement strand
CGAGAGCTTCTCCACCCCGAACGCCTCCGGCTCTACCTCCCAGGCGGCGAACATCGCGGAGGCGCTTGAGGTCGGAACCTCACTGCTTCTCGTTGACGAGGACACGAGCGCCACGAACTTCATGGTCAGGGACGAGCGGATGCGCGAGCTCGTCCGCCGCGAGCCGATCACCCCGTTTATCGACCTGGTCCGGCCGCTGCACCGCTCTTTGGGCGTCTCGACGGTGGTCGTCGTCGGTGGGGTCGGGGACTATCTGGAGGTGGCTGACCGCGTGATACTGCTAGAAGACTACGCCGCCTCGGACGCCACGCAGGGCGCCCGCGAGGTCGTAGGGCGCTTCCCGCCTCGCGCCCCACTCCAGACGCGGGAGATGCGCCGACCGAGACCGCGCCGCCTGCGGGCCTCGTCCCTGGACCTCCGTCGCGGGAAGCGGGAGACGGCCAGGGGCCGGGGCCTCCACACGGTCGAGCTCGGGCGGGAGAGGGTGGATCTCTCCTCCGTGGAGCAGCTCGCCGAGGCCGGCCAGACGGAGGCCGCCGCACGCGCCCTCGGCCGGTTCGCGGTGGGCAGAGACAGGGATACGAGGGAGCTGGTCGAGGAGTCGCTGGCCTCGTTGTCCGAGGGCGGTCTCGGATCTCTGGGCGGTTTCGACGGGCACCCGGGGGAGATGAGTTTGCCGCGGGCGCAGGAGGTGGCGGCGGCGGTGAACCGTTATCGCGGTCTTCTGGTGAATCCGGAGACGTAGCGGATTGCGGCGGCTGTTATTATTGAGGGACCTTCGAGGAGAGGATCTGGGAAGTTCCGATGATCGAGCCCGGCATAGAAGAGACCGGCAGGGAGAACACCACGCCGTCCTGGTTCAGGATGAAGGCCGTGTTCGTGCACCTGTACACGGCCAGCGGCGCCGTGTTGGCGCTCCTGATGCTCGTCGCAGCCTCCCAGGGCGAGGTCGTCAAGGCGCTGTGGCTGATGTTCATCTCCCTGCTCATAGACAGCACAGACGGCTTGCTCGCCAGGCGTTTTCGGGTGAGCGAGGCGCTCCCGTTCTTCGACGGGGCGCTGCTCGACAACATCGTGGACTACATGACCTACGTCTTCGCCCCGATAGTGCTGCTGTGGAGCGAGGGCTACCTGCCTGACGGGAACGCCGGCATCGTGCTCGCCTCGCTGCCGCTTCTGGCTTCGAGCTACCAGTTCTGCCGGGTGGACGCCAAGACCGACGACCACTTCTTCCTGGGCTTCCCGAGCTACTTCAACGTCGTGGCGTTCTACGCCATCGTGTTCGGGCCGGGGCCGGGGACGCTGGCGACGGTGCTCGTGGTCTGCTCCTTCCTCGTGTTCGTACCGATCCGGTACATCTACCCGACGCGCACGGTCGTCTTCAGGAGGCTCTCGCTCACCCTCACCACGCTCTGGCTCGGGAGCTACGCCGCGATCCTGTGGCAGATGCCCGACCCGCACCCCCTGATCCTTGCCTTCTCCCTCCTCTACCTCTTCTACTACTTCGGCCTGAGCCTCTACCTCTCGGCCAAGATGCTCGAAGCCCGCCGACTGGAAGAGCAGCCCGAGGGGTAACTCCTCCCTTCGGCCGTCACGCACGCTCCGGCTTACGCCTCCGCCGCTTGTCAGCACGCTCCGCCCCCGGGGGCTCCGCTCTCAGCACGGCGCTTCGCGCCTTTCGGCACGGCCCCTCCGGGGATTTTCGGCTCTCTGGCTTCTTCGGGGGGCGGGGGCTGATAGGCTTTCCACAGGTTTTGGAACAGACCGAAGGGAGTGGGCATGGCTTTGAACGAAGAACTTTTGCGGCGGTTGATCGAGACGCCCGGGGTGCCGGGGCGGGAGGAGCAGCAGAGGGAGGTCGCGCGCGAGGAGCTCGGCTCCCTCACCGACGAGGTCCGAACCGACGCCCTGGGCAGCGTGATCGGAACGAAGAAGGGCCGCGACGACGTGCGCGTCATGGTCGCCGCCCACACGGACGAGATCGGCTTCCTCGTCAAGCACATTGACGACAAGGGCTTCCTGAGGCTCCAGACCCTCGGCGGCCACGACCCGGCGAACATGGTCTCCCAGCGCGTGGTCGTCACGACGGCCGGTGGCGAGGCGCTCAGAGGTATGCTCCAGCCCCAGCGCAAGCCGCCCCACATCGCAGGCGACGAGGCGAACAAGGTGCCCAAGGTCGACGAGTTCTTCGTGGACCTCGGCATGCCGGCGGACGAGGTGAAGGAGAAGG
>CADCUW010000671.1 GCA_902805985.1 uncultured Rubrobacteraceae bacterium | reverse complement strand
CGCCGGCGGGTAGAAGAAGCCGTGGGCCGTCAGGCCCCCCTCCGTCGCCCATTCGACGGTCTCGGGGACGGAGAGGTAGCCGGGGTCCACCCCGAGTTCGCTCGACCGCCGCAGCACCTCACGCCCGCCCGACCCCGCGTCCAGCCGGACGACGGAGGAGGGCTCCGTCGCGGAGCCGGCGAGGAACAGGACAATGCCGGAGGCCGGGTCCGTTCGGACGGAGCTGATGGTCGAGTACGGCGTCTCTACCCCGGCCAGCTCTTTGGTCTCCGAGTCCAGAATGGCGAGCCGGAAGACGCCGCGCTCGATAGGGACGCAGACGATACGTGTCGGCGACAGAAAGGCGTAGGTGGACATACCGAAGGCCCACTGCGGCCGTCCGAACTCGGCCTCCATCGGGCAGAGCGGCTCGACCGCGCCCCCGCCCAAGCGGTACAGGTTCCACCAGCCGGTCCGGTCCGAGACGAAGTGGAGCGTCCCGTCCGGCGACCACTCCGGCTGGAAGACCGACTCGTCGGGGCCTCCGGATACCTGCTCCGCGCCGGTCGGCATCCCGTCCTCGTCGAGGTCGGCGACCCACAGCTCCGTGCCGTCCCACGGCATGTTCGGGTGGTTCCAGGCGAGCCACGCCAGGCTCCGTCCGTCGGGGCTCACGCGGGGGGAGGAGTAGAAGTCGTTGCCGGAGACGAGGACCCGCTCCGCGCCGCCCGCAAGGTCGATGCCGACGATCTCGTTGACGGGTTCTCCGTCACCTGTGTGGTCCTCCCGCACGGAGACCAGGCGGCCTCTGGTCCCGTCCATGACCATGTCCGCGTAGCGGTGATCTGGCTCGGCCGTGAGCGGCTCCGGTTCGGCGCCCGGGCCCGCCGAGTAGAGCCTCTGATCCTCGAAGTTCGAGAAGAAGACCGTGCCGTCGTGGACCAGGAAGTCCCCGCCGCCGTACTCGTGGACGCGGGTACGGGCGTTGAACGGCTGGGGGTTGACGTCTGCCGTCGTGCCGTCCGGAGAGCGGTGGACGATCACGCCGCGTCCCCCCTCGCCGGGCCGGCCCTCCAGCCAGTAGACGTCACCGCCGTCGATGGCGGTGTTCTTCAGGCCGACGGCGCTCTGGACCACAAGGTCCGAGGAGATCGGGGACCTCCACGAGCCGTAGGGCCTGGTCTCGGGTTCTGTCACGGCTCGATACCTCCCGGTTCTTACGATCTGTGGCGGCGATGATAGCAAGGGCCGCGGGGCGGGGCCGCGTCAGCCGGGACGGGCCCCGAACCTCAGGGTGGGGTAGAGGAGCACGGCCAGGGGGATGGGGAGCCAGAAGTTGAAGAGGCGGTAGCCGAGCACGGCGATGGCGGCGTCGGGACCGTAGCCCAGGAGGGCCAAAGTGCCGAGCATGGCGGCCTCGAAGGTCCCGAGACCTCCCGGCGTGATGGGCAGGTTGCCGAACGCGGTCGCAACCCCGTAGGCCACGAGGAGTTCGACCGGCTGGAATCCCACCCCCAGTGCGAGGAAGACGACGATCAGGCACAGCGCGTCGAAGGCCCAGTAGCCCAGCGCGAGGGCGCCGAGCTGTAGCGCCCGCCTGGGATTGCCGAGGAGCTGATCCCGAAGCACCTTCACCTCGTCCCTGAGCCACGTTACAACCCTCTGGGACCAGGCCTCCGTCTTCCGGCGGGACCAGCGCCGGCGCAGGAAGGGGCGTACTACCCCGTACAGGACGCCGGAGAGGACCCTGCGGACGGCTTTGGGCCGGCGCTGGGCGACGAAGGCCGCCACGAAGGCCGCCAGGGTAAGGGCGAGGAGCAGCAGCGCCCCCACGGTGGCGAGGCGGTTGAGCTCACGGTCCAGGACGAGGTAGAGCAAGGAGAGCAGAAGCCAGACGCCCAGGGCGACGTAGATGAGGGCCCCCATCGTGGCGACCGCGAGGCCCACCTTCGCGGGCTGGAGTCCGCGGTTGCGCAGGGCCCCGTAGGTGACGGCGGCCGACGCCCCGCCGCCGCCTGGCAACACCCTATAGGCGCCGTGGATGACGACCGCCAGGCGCAGGGTGAAGAAGCGGCCCAGGCCCCTGCGCCTCCGGCGTTTGATCGAGGCCCCGAAACCCGCCGCTGCCCCCGCCGAGCGTCCCAGGAGTTCCCCGTAGCAGAGAAAGCTCGCCAGAATCGCCCCGAGAGCCGCCACGAGCAGCGGCCCAGAGGAGCCCGCGACGAGGCCCAAAGAGCGCCGGATGCCGGGTAGTTGCGGCAGCACCAGGTGCAGCGCGAGGCCGGCCGAAGCCAGGTAGGC
The DNA here is from genome assembly GCA_902805985.1 of uncultured Rubrobacteraceae bacterium. GTDB lineage: Bacteria > Actinomycetota > Rubrobacteria > Rubrobacterales > Rubrobacteraceae > Rubrobacter_D. The sequence goes on along the minus strand of CADCUW010000671.1, from coordinate 6,955 downwards.
GAGGGCCCACAAAACCGCCCTACGCGACAAGCTGCTCGGGTCCCCCGGTCACCGCGCTCCTCCACTCTCTCCGACGCCGACGATAGGGGGCATTGTAGAGGCTTCGGGTTCTGGGCATCAGGTTACAAGTTCGAGGGTATGGACTCCAGGGCGGTTGGCTCGGCGGATTGCGACGAGACCTGGCCGTGATGCGTGGGGCGCATGGGCCGACCAGGGCCGTCTATCCGACGCCAACACCCTGCGCAGGACCACCCGAAAAGCTAGGTGTCCGGGGCGACGGCCCGTGGCAATATGGGCCAGCTTCGGCAACGCAAACAACGCAACAGGGGGTCCGGGTCTTGAGGTTCATGGTGAGCTTTGTTTACAGAGACGGGACGACGGGCGAGGACATCCAGCCCCTCGTGCCCGACGAGCAGGCGAGGGTCAAGGAGCTCAGGGAGCAGGGTATCGTGGAGGAGCTCTTCCTGGCCGCGGACAGGTCGCGCGGCTGGTTCGTCATGCAAGGGGAGTCCGAGGACGCCGTCCGGGAGGCCACGGCCTCGCTGCCGCTCTCCAGGCTCTGGGAGGTGACGAACACCCCCATCTTCGACGCCCAGCCCGCCTGAGCGTCCGCCACCTGCGTTGCGGCGAGGTTCTTGTGACCCCGCACCTCCGAAGCCTACGTCTTGAGGCGGTAGCCCGTCTTGAAGATCCACCACACCGCCGTCAGGCAGATGGCGAGGAAGAAGACCGTCATGGCGAGGCTCAGGGCCACGCTCACGTCGGAGATCCCGTAGAAGCTCCAGCGGAAGCCGCTGATCAGGTACACCACCGGGTTGAACAGGGTGACCGTCTGCCAGAACGGCGGCAGCATGTCCACCGAGTAGAAGGAGCCGCCGAGGAAGATCAGGGGCGTGATGATCAGAAACGGCACCAGCTGCAGCTTCTCGAAGCCCTCGGCCCAGATGCCGAGGAGGAAGCCGAAGAGGCTGAAGGTCACGGCCGTGAGAACGAGGAACGCGAGCATCCACAGCGGGTGCTGGACTTCGAGCGGCACGAACAGGCCCGAGGTGGCGAGGATTATGAGGCCCAGGATCATGGACTTGGTCGCCGCCGCCCCGACGTAGCTGATGACGATCTCGACGTAGGAGACGGGGGCGGAGAGGAGCTCATAGATCGTGCCCGTGAACTTGGGGAAGAAGATACCGAACGAGGCGTTGGAGATGCTCTGGGTCAGGAGGGAGAGCATGATCAGGCCCGGCACGATGAAGGCGCCGTAGCTGACGCCGTCGATGTCGGTGATGCGCGAGCCTATAGCCGCGCCGAAGACGACGAAGTACAGGGACGTCGAGATAACGGGTGTTACTATGCTCTGCAGTATCGTGCGGAAGGTGCGCGCCATCTCGAAGACGTAGATCGCGCGTATCGCGTGGAAGTTCAACCCTTCTCCTTCACAAGATCGACGAAGATCTCCTCCAGCGAGCTCTGTTTGGTCTGGAGATCCTTGAGCCTGACGCCCGTCTGGCTGAGGGCCGAGAGCAGGGCTGTGATGTCCGTGTGCTCGGTCTGCGCGTCGTAGGTGTAGACCAGCTCGTAACCATCTGCCGCAAGCTCCAGGTTGTAGCCTGCGAGCCCATCGGGGACCCCGTCTAGCCCGTCGTGCAGTTGCAGCGTCAACTGCTTCTTGCCGAGCTTGCGCATAAGCTCTGACTTCTCTTCGACGAGGATGATCTCGCCGTTGTTGATCACCCCGATCCTGTCGGCCATCTCCTCGGCCTCGACGATGTAGTGCGTGGTCAAGATAATGGTCACGCCGGTCTCGCGCAGCGAGCGCACGAGCTCCCACATCTCCCGCCTGAGCTCGACGTCCACGCCGGCCGTCGGCTCGTCGAGAAACAGGATGCGGGGCTCGTGGGAGAGAGCCTTGGCGATCATGACCCGGCGCTTCATCCCGCCGGAGAGCGTCATGATCTTGTCGTCCCTCTTTTCCCACAGCGACAGGTCTCTTAGCACCTTCTCGACGTACTCGGGGTTCTTCTTCTTGCCGAACAGCCCCCGGCTGAAGGCGACGGTCGCCCTGACGGTCTCGAAGGCGTCTGTGGTCAGCTCCTGGGGGACGAGCCCGATCATGGACCGCGCCGCCCGGTACTCGGAGATGATGTCGTGGCCGCCGGCCGTAACCTCCCCCTTCGTCGGGTTGACGATCCCGCAGATGATGCTGATGAGGGTGGTCTTGCCGGCGCCGTTCGGGCCGAGCAGGGCGAAGATCTCGCCGTGCCGGATCTCAAGGTTCACGTCCTTGAGCGCCTGAAAGCCGGAGTCGTAGGTCTTGAACAGGTGCGATACGGAGACTACGGACGCCAAGATCCGACCGCCCTTCGGAAGTCTCGGGTCCGCGGACGGGCCGGCCCGTCCGTCTGCCGGTGAGGGTGTGCGCCGTGCCGACCGGCTCTGCCGGTCTTCCAAGTTGCCGATACCAAGCTCCGCGTCTCCTCTCGTGCGCTCCGGGCCGCCGGTTCCCCCTTAGTCTATGCGGAAGGTCCCGTACTCCCAAGCACTTTTCTGCTTCGTGTCCGATATGCCGCGTCGCCCTATGTTCTCGCGGGTAGGAATCCCTGGCGCCGGACGCAGGTACGGTTTTCTTGCACGTACCTTTGTACAGGAAGCCTCCCCACGCCTTCCAGGTTGGCCGGCCCGCTCCTTCGGTGACGAGCCCCTACTGGCTGTCCTCCGTGGACAAGCCTACCGGCGGGTGAGTTGCGAAGCTCGCGGGATGCTTCGGTGGCCACCGGGGCCCGCTCGGTGCCTTGCAGGTCGTCTGTGAGCGGTAGAGCCGGAAGTACCCGGGTCGGTGGTGGTCACCCGGTACACTCCCTACGTTCTCCAGGTTGCGGGCGGCGGCCGCACTGCCCTCGTGCCCGTCGCCGATCATGTTCGACATCGGGCACATCGGCAAGACGAGAGGTCGCCCGCGGAGAACTTCTCGCAAGGTCTGGCCGCGCTTCGCGGACGATGCCGCGCCAGCCTAGGGTTTACACGGTATCGCTTGGGACCCGCGCGACCTGTAAGCGAACCTCCCTCGTGCCGAGGACCGGGTGCTTGGCCCGCAGGACGATGGTTCCCTCCGCCTCCGTGGTTCGCACCCAGACCGCGCCGACGCCTCCGAAGAGCGCGAAAGGGTTCTCTCCCACTATCTCCCCCGGTCCCTCGATCTCCAGCGTAACGGCGCCGGTGGCGAAGGGGCGAGGAGCGCCGAACTCATCCGTCACGCGCAGGACCACGCGCGTCGCGTCGATGCCGTCGCCGAGCAACTCCGTGTCGTCGGGTTCGACGCCAAACCGTCCATCCGCCCCCTTCGATGAGAGCGTGCGTGAGACGGCCATCTCGTCTCCGAGATACCCCTCGATCCGGAGCTCGCCCCAGCCCCGTCGCCACGGGGCGGTACCGCTTAGCTCCGAGAAGAAGAAGGGCGGGTGCGCCAGGTTGCCGAAGCGTTGCCGGTCCGGGAAGAGTTCCGCCAGTCTCTCGCCGGCGACGTACACCACGAGCCGGTCGCAGTTCGAGAAGATGGCGCCCTCGCCGTGACCCCCGTAATCGGACTGGTCGCCGACGGACCAGTGAAAGCCCGGCTCCAGCACGATCTCTTCTTGGGGGTCGCACTGCGACCTGTAGAATCCCGCGGCCGGCTTGGCAATCCGGAAGATATCCGACACCCCGTGGTAGCAGACCCGGTCGCCCGAGCCGAAGTTGGCGTGGGTGTTGTAGTCGAAGGCGCACCAGCCGATGCCGCCCGCGAACCGGTCGTCCGCTCCCAGCATCTCGTGAACGCGGGCGTGGCGCAGCGCGTGCTCCTGCGTGCGCTCCGCGTTGTCGATGGGCTTGGTCGGGAATGTGTGCCCGGCGAACTCCGTGTTCAGGTAGAGCGGGTGGCGGGGCGGGGCGATGAAGTCCGGGTCGAAGTCGTTCATGCCGAAGACGTCCTCGAGCTTCTCCGAATCGAAGAAGTAGCGGACGCCGCTCGTCTGGCGCGAATCGTCCAACTCGTGGGCGATCCGGTTGGTCCGCTCGTAGAAGTCGTGATCGTCCTGCGACTCGTTTATTCGCACGCCCCAGAGGATGATCGAAGGGCGGTTCCAGTCGCGCCGGATCATGGCCTCCACGTCCCGGCAGGCGAGGTCTTTCCAGCCCCCGTCGCCGATGTGCTGCCAGCCGGGGATCTCCTCGAAGACCAGAAGCCCCACCTCGTCGCAGCAGTCCAGAAAATGCCTGGATTGCGGGTAGTGGGAGGTACGGACGACGTTGCACTTGAGCTCGTTCTTGAGGATCAGGGCGTCCCGCCGCTGCACCCGGGCCGGCATCGCTCCTCCCACGTAGGGGTAGGTCTGGTGACGGTTCAAGCCGCGCAGCTTGAGGTGATTGCCGTTGAGATAGAAACCTTCCGGCGTGAACCGCGCCTCCCTGAACCCGACCCGCGCAACGTACTCGTCAGGGCGTTCTCCGCCTTGTTGGAGCCGTACGACGACATCGTAGAGCTTCGGGTTCTCCGTGTCCCACAGCTCTACCGGACCGATCTCGTCCAGGATGAGGTCCCAGGCCGAATCCCCGTCCCCGGGTTTCACTTCGCGGCTCACAGAGGCGACCGTGCGCGCCCCGTCGCGCAGTTCCGCCGTCAACCTTGACGGGGCTCTCGGGGCGTCCCGGCCTTTCAGGAAGCAGCGGACCTCCACCCGGCGGTCCTCTCCCAGCACGTCCGCCGGCTTCGCGAACACGTTCTCGATAAAGGTGTCGGGCACGGTCCGGAGCGCAACCCCCCGGTAGATGCCGCCGAAGGTCAGGTAATCCACGTTGCCCCCGAACGGCGGGATGTCCTCGCGTTCGGTCGAGTCCACCTCCACCGCGAGCACGTTATCCTCGCCCCACCGCACGCGACCGGAGATCTCGAAGGAGAAAGGCGTGTAGCCGCCGCGATGCTCGCCCAGCGTCTCGCCGTTGAGCGTTACGGAGGCGGCCGTCATGACACCCTCGAAGTCCACGAAGACGCGCCGCTTGTCCGGGAGTTCGGGGAGCGTGAAGTGCCGCCGGTAGACCGAGACGAACTGGTACTCCTCGTCGTCGAACCCGTGCCACGGGAAGGTGCGGTTGGCGTGCGGTATCGTGACGCGCTCGAAACCGGAGTCGTCGAACCCGGGATCGGTGCACCCCGGTACGGCCCTTCCGCCGTAGAGCCAGCCGCGATCGAGCGAGAACACGTCACGCGCCACTTCTCGGGTCACCCCTTCAGGCTGCCCGGACAAGCGACCGCGTCGCGAGGAGCCCGTTCTCAAGCACGGGCGTCCCGCAGACCTTCCGGCATGGCGTCGCCGTGGGCCTCTATGAGCTCGTCCACGACGGCGGCTATCTCGTCGAGGGAGAGGACGCTCGCGGCGAGACGGTCGAGCATGGCGGCGTGGTAGACGTGGTCGAGGTTACCTTCGAGGGCGGCGCGGACGGTGAGGTCCTGGACCGCCGCGTGCGGGGCGCAGTGGGCGGCGAGCTGGGGCGGAAGCTCGCCGTAGTGGCAGGGCCTGAGGCCCGTCCCGTCCACGGCCGCCGCGACCTCGACGCAGCACCCGCGGGGGAGGTTCTCCACGAGGTTCGTGTTCTCGATGCTCGCATAGATCATGCGGGCTTCTCCCGTGACGACGGAGTGGATGATCAGCGAGCCGTACTCGACGCTGCGCTCCAGCGGGAACGACTCGCCCGCGAGCAGCTTCTTTCTCGTGTTCGCGTACTCGACGAGGTTCCCTTCGCTGCGCCGGATGTACTCGTCCACCGGCACGTCGTAGCGTTCTATGAGCTCGTCGTCGCGCAGAAAGTACGGGGTGTACTCGGCGTTGTGCTCGCTCGATTCGGTGACAAAGAAGCCGAAGCGGCGCATCAGCTCGAAGCGCACCTTGTCCTTCGCGTAGATCTCGGGGTCCTCCATCGCGGCGAAGAGGCGCGGGTAGGCGTCCTCGCCGTCGTGTTCGAGGCGGGTAAGCCAGACGATGTGGTTTATGCCGGCGCCGTTGTAGGCGAGCTCCTCGTGCGGCACGCCGATGTAGGAGGCGATCTCGCGCACGGTGTACGGCACGTTGTGACACAGCCCCACCACGGGTACGCCGGGGTGGGCCTTGTAGACGGCCCACGTCAGTATGCCCATGGGGTTCGTGTAGTTGAGCAGGATCGCCCCGGGGCACAACTCCTCCATCTCGCCGGAGAGATCGAGCATAAACGGGATCGTGCGCAGTCCCCGGAAGATCCCACCTATCCCCATGGAGTCGGCGATGGTCTGCTTCAGCCCGTGGCGGCGCGGGATCTCGAAGTCCAGTAGCGTCGCCTCGTGCATCCCGATCTGGACGGCGTTTATGACGAAGTTCGCCCCGTCGAGCGCGGCCCGTCGGTCGAGGTGTTCCTCCACCACCGCGTCGGCCCCCAGCTGTTCGGAGGTCCAGCGGGCCATCATGCCGGCGGTCTCCAGGCGCTCCGGGTCTATGTCGTGCAGGGCGACGGTCGTCCCCCGGAGCTCCGGGAACTTGAAGATGTCCGTGAGCAGGTTCTTGGTGAACACGACGCTGCCGGCGCCGATGAACGCTATCTTGATGATCGTGCTCCTCCCGTGTTGCTCGGTGATTGGCCTAGAGGTCGAGGGGCTCCTACTTGATGCCCGTGCTGGCGATTCCCTGGATAAAGTAGCGCTGGAAGAAGATGAAGACCACCAGCATCGGCAAGATCGAGACGAGCGACATGCTCATGATGCCGGTCCAGTCTGTGAAAAACTGTCCCTTCATCAGGTTCAGTCCGAGCGGGACCGTGTACGCTTCCCGGTCTTGCAGGACCACCAGCGGCCAGGCGAAGTCGTTCCAACGCCACATGAACGTGAAGATGGTCAGGACCGCCACTACCGGCCACGAGAGCGGCAGGATAACCTTCCAGAAGATCTTGAACTCACCGGCCC
>CADCUW010000670.1 GCA_902805985.1 uncultured Rubrobacteraceae bacterium | reverse complement strand
AAAGCCCCTGCGAAGGGACGCGCAGGGCGCGGTTGAACTTGCTCGACGAGTTCTCCCAGGCGATGATCGCCGTAATCTCCACGAGCGCCTCCTCGTCGAAGAAGCCCTGCACCCGGGCGAACAGCTCGTCGTCGACGTAGCGGTCGGAGAGGGTGATGGCGTCGGCGTACTCCAGTACTGCCTTCTCCTTCGCGTCGTAGAGGGGACTCTCCGGGTACTCGTTCAGGGCCAGTATCTTCTCCTCGGAGACTCCAAGTTCGCTGCCCACGGCAGCGTTTATGTCCTGTCAGAACTCGCAGCCGTTGAGGTAGGCGACCCTGCGGTTGACGAGCGCCGTGAGCGCGGGTTCGACAAGACCCGAGGCGTCCAACCCTCCCCACATCCCCCTCGCGCCCTGGAAGATGGTGGGACGTCGGGCGTAGACGAGGTGGTTCAGGAGGGGCCCGCCCCACTTCTTCGCCTGCGCCTCGAGCACCGCCCGAATTCGCTTCTCGGCCCGCTCAGGGTTCACGCCCTCTATTCGCGCCACGCCAACCGCCTCCCGTTCGGACACCTCGTCCCCTTTCCCGTGCGCAACGTACGGCCCCGTCCTCTAGCGCCCGCGGAGCGCGGAGCGCGCGTCTGCGGTCGCAGCGCCGTCTCCGACCGCGGCCTGTAGCGGCCCGGCCAGTCCCCGGGGGTCGGAGCGACGGACCACGACCTCCGGAGTTCCGTGCCAGCCGGCGCCGGCCCGCAGCGCCCCGGCGAGCTCCGCGATGAGGCGATCGTCGGCTTGCGTGCTCGGCTCCAGGTGGAGCGCCCTGACCTCGAAGATGCCGTCCTTGCGGTGGGCCTTCGCGTCGAGCCTGCCTACCAGCGCGCCGCGGTGCAGGATCGGGAGCGAGTAGTAGCCGTACCGGCGCCGGGCGGCCGGGGTGTAGACCTCGATCTTGTACTCGAACCCGAAGAGATCCAGCGCCCGCGCCCGGTCCCACACGACGGGGTCGAAGGGCGAGAGCAGCGTGGTTACGGTGGACCGCAGCCCGTCGGAGACGACCGACTCCGCCAGCCCCGCGTTGTCCGGGTGCACGTAGGCGGGCTCCTCCCAACCTTCGATCCGGGCGCGGAGTAGCTCGCCCTCGTCGGCCAGTCCTTCGAGCAGCCACGCTGCGCCCCTCTTCGGCGTCCTGAAGTAGTCGGGCACCCACCGGGCGACGGCGACGCCGAGCGCCCGGACGGCTTTCAGGGCGAGCGTCCGGCGTACCTCCTGCGGCGTCGGCGCGAGGCCATCCTCCCAGCCCGGCAGCGCCTTCTCCAGTACGCGCTCGCGCAGGTCGTAGACGCGGTGGAAGTTGGGGTTGCGGCGCGAGATCATGAGCTCCCCGGCCGCGAACAGGTGCTCGAGCGCCCGCTTCTCCGGCTTCCACTCCCACCATCCGCCGGCCTTGCCGTCGGTTCGGGCAAACTCCACGGAGCGCACCGGTCCTCCCTGGCGGATACGCTCCAGCACAAGCCGGACCTCCTCGGGGTGGGTAGAGAACCAGGCACGAGACTTCTCGCCGCCCTCGAGCATGAACCGCCGGTACAGCCCGTAATCCTCGATGGGAATGAAACAGGCGGCGTGCGCCCAGCCCTCGAAGAGGAGTCCCTCGGCCAGCAACTCGTCCAGCCAGCACGGGTCGTACGCACCGAGCCTGCTCCAGAGCACGAGGTAAGGGCTCCTGGCGACGACGGAGATGGAGTCGATCTGCAATACCCCCATCCGCCGGATCGCCCCGAGAACGTCGCTCCTCTCGGCCGGTCGTCCCGGCGGAGGTTCCAGGCCCTGCGCGGCGAGCAGCATGGTACGCGCTGCCTCCCGTGAAAACACCACTCCCCACCTCCGATGCCGTCGTAGATCCCACTAGTTATACGCTCGCCGCAACGCCTTCGCGAGTCCCAAAGGCAACGAAAGGCGGGCCGCCAGGCCTCCCCCCGTGTCTCCTTCGGTATCGGACCTGCCGTGGCGCAAGAGGACGGACACCGCCCATCATGGGTTCCTCCTCCGCGGCTTTGTGCGGGAGGGATCAGCGCGCGTCGCGGACCCGCACCCGCCACAGGCCGATCCCGACGATGCGCGCCAGGATGTACCTGATGAGCGGCATGCCCATCAGCCGCCGCGTAGCCGACGACACGGGAGCTTTTCCGGCGTGCGCGTTCTCGACGGTGCGGTGCCCGAACCCCTGGAGCGCCTGCATGAAGCGAACGGGCAGCTCGCGCCGCCTCTGCACC
>CADCUW010000669.1 GCA_902805985.1 uncultured Rubrobacteraceae bacterium | reverse complement strand
GGATCCCGGACGCGGAACGGCACCTCCGGACCTGCGGCGTCGAAGTAGAGATGGGTCCGGTTAAGCGCTTGGGGGCCGGAGGTATCGGCACGAGCCTGTACTTCAGGGACCCGGACGGATCGCTCCTGGAGCTTATCTCGTACACGGACGACTGAGGTCGGCAAGTACGCGTAGAGTGACGCGAAGAGGAGGAACCATGTCAGACGTGGAGCACATCTCGCGTAAAGGGACAGGTGTCCCCCTAACCTGGTTCCCGGTGCCGGAAGAGTCGGAGTTGCCAGAGAACCTGCGGGGGCTGTTCGGTAAGGCGCGGGAGGCGGTGGGGTTCGTGCCGAATGTTTTCCGGGCTTACAGCTTCAGGCCGGAGAGACTCTCCGTGTGGTTTTCGCACTATCGCCAGCTCCACGAACCGACGGAGAACCTCGACGTGGCGGAGCGGGAGATGATCGCGGTAGCCGTCTCGATGGCGAACGGTTGTCTCTACTGCCTGGTGGCCCACGGTGCTGCCTTGCGGCAGGCCCTCGGCGACCCCATCCTGGCCGACCGCATCACACTCGACCACCGGAGGGCCGGCCTCGACGAGCTCCGCACCGCCATCCTGGACTACGCTGTCAAGGTCACGGAGCGGCCCCTGGAATGTAGCCCGGAGGACCTCGAACACCTCAAGGCCCACGGCCTGACCGAAGAGGAGGTCTGGGACGTCGTAGAGATCGCCAGCATGTACAACTTCACGAACCGCATGTCGCTGGCGTGCGGCATGATCCCGAACGAGGAGTACCACGCGCTGGCGCGGCAACCCGTCGGCTAACACGCTCGGTACGAAACCGCAACGTCGGCGTAGCCCACGGGGCCGGCGCTCTCTGTAACATGTCCACGAGTCTTCTACGGGGAGCTGCCGTGGGCCGCATCATCTGGACGTGCATGTTGGCCTTGCTCCTGACCGCCTGCGGCTCCGACGAACCGGATCTGGGCGGGCAGAGGGCGGGGGAAGCCGAGCCTGGGGTTCGGATGGTCGAGTCGGAGGTTTCGCGCGTCCAGTCGCCGGACGTCACTGACGAGCAGGTGGCGGACCTCGTGCAGGGCAACAACGGCTTTGCGTTCGCGATGTACCACGAGCAGACGTACCTGGAGACGCTGGCCGGGCAATACGGGGCGGGGCTGAGACCCGTGGATTTCAGGCAACCCGACGAGGCTTCCGAGAAGATAAACGCCTGGGTCGAGGACGAGACCGAAGAGCGTATCAAGGACCTCGTCTCGCCGGTCATCATCACCCCGAATACTCGCCTCGTGCTCGCCAACGCCGTCTACTTCAAGGCGTCGTGGCTCTCCTCGTTCGAGAAGTCCAACACGCGGGAAGGAGCGTTCAACCTGCCCGACGCCGGCGAGGCCACCGTTCCGCTCATGCGCCAGACGTCGTACTTTCCCTACGCAGAAGGCGACGGCTATCAGGCCGTCCGGCTGCCGTACAAGGGCGAGGCAGCGGATATGCTGATCGTGCTTCCCAAGGAGGGACGCTTCGATGAGATCGAAGGTCGGTTAAGCGCGGGCTTCCTGGACGAGGTAGACGAGAAGATACGGCCGTCCGAGTTCGTGAAGCTGACCATGCCTTGCTTCGACTACGAGACGGACCTGGATCTAATCCCCCTGCTCCGCTCGATGGGCATGACCGACCCTTTCGGTGGAAGCGCGGATTTTGGCGGCATCACGAAACAAGCGGAACTTTTCATAGGCGCCGCCAAGCACCGGGTGAACATCACGGTGGACGAGAAGGGAACGGAGGCCGCCGCCGCGACTTCGCTGGCCTTTCCGGTGAGCAAACCTCCGCCGCCGGTAGAGATGATGATGGATCGTTCCTTTCTCTTCGCTATCACGGAGCGGGAGTCGGGCGCGGTTCTGTTCCTCGGCCGGGTGACGGACCCGAGTTAGGGTATTCTGTGCCAGGAGCGTTTATGGAGAGGAGTGTGCATGGCGGAAGTGAAGTACGTCTCGCGGGTCGAGGTCGAGCCCGTGGAGGGGAAGGTCCGGCGGGCTTACGTGTCGGGCGAGAAGGAGCCGGTGCTCTTCGGGGTCCATTCGGAGGTCGCCGAGCACTACGGGGTCTCGCCGGAGGACGAGGAGCCGCATGCGAGCACGCTGGACTACGTGGTCGCGGCTGCGGGCGGGTGACTGCTCGGCACCTTTGCCGGCGCGCTGGGAGCGCGTCAAGTCACTTTCCAGAACCTCCGCGCCGATACGGTGGGGGAGGTGGAGG
>CADCUW010000668.1 GCA_902805985.1 uncultured Rubrobacteraceae bacterium | reverse complement strand
ACGAGCCTGCCGAAGGGCTTGCGCGACGCTCTGAACGAGGACGCGCCCGCGGCGGTGCTGGACCTGCGCAACGCCTCCGTGGCGACGGACGGGACCAGGAAGTACCTCTTCTACACGCACGACGGGCACGCCATAGAGACCGTCATGATCCCGGAGAAGGGACGCCACACCGTCTGCATCTCGACGCAGGTGGGGTGTCCGATGGCGTGCAAATTCTGCGCGACGGGGCTCATGGGCATCAAGCGGAACTTGAAGGCGCGTGAGATCGCCGAGCAGGTCCTCGTCGCCGCCCGCGACATCGCGCCGGAGAGGGTCTCGAACGTCGTCGTCATGGGGATGGGCGAGCCGATGCTGAACTACAACGAGACCGTAAAGGCCCTGAGGGTCCTCAACGACGGGGACGGGCTCGGGCTCGCCGCGCGGCACATCGCCGTCTCCACCAGTGGTCTCATAGACAAGATCCGGCGCTTCGCCGACGAGCCGGAGCAGTTCCACCTGGCGATCTCGCTCCACACGCCCTTCGACGACGAGCGGGCCGAGATCATGCCGGTTGCCTCCCGCCACTCCATCGCCGAGCTCATGGACGCGGCCCGATACTACGTGGATAAGACCCGCCGCAAGCTCTTCTTCGAGTACACGCTGCTTGCCGGCGTCAACGACCAGCCCCGCCACGTAGAGGCGCTGGCCAAGCTTCTGGACCATCCCCTCTACCACCTCAACCTCCTGCGGTTCAACTGGACCGACACGGGCTTCTCCGCGACGAGCAAGGGGGACGCGAAGGCGTTCCTGCGCTACGCGAGGGAGCTCGGGCTTTCGGCGACGTTGCGGCCGAGCCGGGGGCAGGACATCGACGCCGCCTGCGGCCAGCTCGCCGCGAAGGACCTGCGCGGCCGTCCCGCCATCCCGATGCTATCGAGGCCTTGAAGGACGAGCCTTCTGAGAGGCTGGATCCCCGGGCGAAGATCGTATGGAGGGTCTCGGGAGCCCTGAACATGCTCCCGCTACTGGCCGGGGCGGGGTTCGCCAGCTTCGTCTTGCTGAGGTGGGTCGAGGTCTCTGTCTTTGTCGGGGCGCTTCCCGTGCTCGGCGTTCTGGCGCTGGCGGTCTTCTCCGTGGTCGTGGTTCCCGGTTTGAGGTGGCGGCGGTGGCGGTACGAGATCCGGCCCGACGAGGTGGACCTGCAGCGCGGGGTGTGGTGGGTGAGCCGGACGCTGGTGCCGCTGGCCCGCATCCAGCACGTCGACACGCGCCAGGGGCCGTTGCAGCGGCGCTACGGGCTCTCGACGGTCGTCTTCCACACGGCCGCGGGCGCGAACCAGATCCCGGAGCTCGCAACCCCGATAGCCGCCGAGGCCCGCGACCGCATCGCGGAGCTCACCAGGGAGCAGGATGAACTCTGAGCCGGGGCCGCTCCTGCGCCTGCACCCGGCGGCAATGGTCATCGGGGCGCTCGGGACGATCCGGCGCTCCATAAGCGCGACGGTCATCCCGGGGTTGGTCTTCCTCTTTAGCCAGGGGCTGAGCCCCTGGACCATCGCCCTGGTGCTGGCCGGGCTGGCCCTCGTGGCGGTGCTTGCAGCCGTCTGGGGCTTCCTCTCCTGGAGGGCCACGAGTTACGGGGTCGTCGGTGGGTCTTTCCGCCTGCGTCAGGGCGTTTTCCAGAAGAGCGAACGGACGATACCTTTGGAGCACGTCCAGTCCGTGGACACGGTGCAGGGGATAGTCCAGAGGGCCTTCGGCGTCTACGAGGTGCGCGTCGAGACGGCGGGCGGCGGCGCCTCGGAGCCCGACGCCTCGCTGCCGGCGCTCGGGCGCGGGGCGACCGAAGAGCTGCGGCGCGGGATCGAAGGCGCGAGAAGGGAGCCGGTCGGCGCCGAAGAGGCGTCCGGTCCCGAGGTGTTGCGGCGGCTCTCGACGAGGGACCTTCTCATAGCCGGCGCCACGAGCGGGCAGATAGGCGTCGCCCTCTCCCTGCTCGCGGTCGGCTCCCAGGTCTTCGACGAGTTCCTCTCGGAGGCGTTTTTCAGGAACCTCGTAGATTCGCTAGCGCCGAACGCGCTGGTGTTGGCCCTGATCCTCGTTCCCGTCGTCGCCCTCTTCGCTTGGCTGCTGGCCATCGCCGGCACGGTGCTCGCCCACTTCGGCTTCACCCTCTCCCGCGAGGGGGACTTCCTGTACATCAAGCGCGGTTTGTTGGAGCGGCGCGAGGCGACGATCCCGCTCAGGCGCATCCAGGCCGTCCGCATCTCCGAAGGCTTCCT
>CADCUW010000667.1 GCA_902805985.1 uncultured Rubrobacteraceae bacterium | reverse complement strand
GCTCTACCAGAAGTACAACGGACAGGACTACAACCCCGACGACATAAAGACCGAGCGGGTGACGCTCTGGATCGTCCCCAACCGCCAGACCGCGGTAGGCCCTGGCTCCGACGAAGGCGCCTCTTCTTCCTGGTAATCGGGGAGCAAACACGCCCGGGAATAGAGAACCCTTGAAGATAGTAGCGGTCCTCTACCCCGGAGGCGACGCCGCCGACAACCCCGAAGTGCTCGGCTGCACCGAGAACGCCCTGGGCCTGAGGGAGTCTCTCGGGGACGAACACGATCTCGTCTCGACGACCGAGAGGGAGGGTGAGGAGCTTCTCGGGCACCTGCGGGACGCCGACGTGCTCATCACCACGCCCTTCTGGCCCGTCTACGTCGACAAAGAAACGGTCGCCGAAATCACCGGCTCCAACACCGTCAGCGTCTCCGAGCACGCCGTCATGCAGGTCCTCGCCCTCGTCCGCAACTTCGTCCCCGCCTGCAAGGACGTCGTGGACGGCGGCTGGTCGATAGGCGAGATCGCCGCCGGCTCCCACGGCCTCGAAAAGAAGACCGTCGGCATCTACGGCGCGGGAGAGATCGGGCAGCTCATCGCCGCCCGCCTGAAGCCCTTCGACGTGGAGACCCTCTACTACAAGCGCTCCCGCCTCGGCACGACCGAAGAGTCCTATCTCGGCATCCGCTACACCACCCTCGACGAGATGCTCGGGGAGTGCGACGTCATAGTCATAGCCTCACCCCTCACCCCGGAGACGCGGGGACTCTCCGACCGGGAGACGCTCTTCGGCATGAAGCGGGGAGCCGACCTCGTCAACATCGCCCGCGGGGCCATCGTCGAGACGGAGGCGCTCGTGGAAGCGCTGGAGGAGGGGCATCTCGGCGGCTACGCCGGCGACGTCTGGGACCCGCAGCCGGCCCCCTCCGACCACCCCTGGCGCGCGATGCCGAACCACGCCACGACCCCGCACGTCTCAGGCACCACGCTGGAGGCCCAGGGGCGCTATGCCGCCGGCGTGCGTGAGAGCCTACGGAGTTTTATCGAGGGCCGGCCCACACGAGACGACTACGTGATGGTTGCCGACGGCGAGATACAGAACGTTAGCTACAAAGCGATCTACGGCTAGGCCGGCTGCGCCAACCGGGACGGTTCGGGACGACTGGCTGACCCATACACCTTTCGGACCATTTGGTCGGGCATGGGGCAACAACGGTTTTTCGTGGTCGCGGAATCGGGTATTTACCCTCTGGGACTCAAGCTTCCCGGATTGAATAGGTAGCGCAAGAAAAGGAGTATTCGTGGCTAACGAGTTGCAGGGTCGCAAGGTGGCTATTCTGATCGCGCCGATCGGGTCAGAGCAGGTGGAGTTCGTCCAGCCCAAGGAGGCCGTCGAGGCCGAGGGGGCTACGGTCGAGGTCATCGGCATCCAGGCCGGCGAGGCCCAGGCGATGAACAACGATACCGAGATGGGGGACACCTTCACGGTAGACAAGGCCGTCACCGACGTCTCCCCCGAGGAGTACGACGCCCTGATCGTGCCCGGCGGGACCGTCGGCGCCGACAACCTGCGCGGTGATGCGAACGTGGTCCAGTTCGTGCACGGGTTCTTCGAGCAGGCCAAGCCGGTCGGTGTGATCTGCCACGGCCCCTGGATCCTCGTTGAGGCCGACGTGGTGAAGGGCCGTACCCTCACCTCCTACCCTACCCTCCAGACCGACATCCGCAACGCGGGCGGCAACTGGGTCGATGAGGAGGTCGTCACCGACCAGGGTCTCGTCACCAGCCGCAACCCCGGCGACCTCGAGGCGTTCTGCGCCAAGGTGGTCGAGGAGATCGGCGAGGGCAAGCACGCGGATCAGGCCCGCAGCGCGTAGAGAAGGTCTCAGGCATCAGGCTTCAGCCGTCAGCCCCCGGGTTGGCGGCTGAAGTCTTGTCCGGGTTTGTGGCGGATACCGGGGCGTTTCCAGGAGCGAGCAAGCGAGGAGGCTTGACGGGATGAAGGCTGTTGCATGGCACGGCAAGCAGGACGTTCGGGTGGACAACGTGCCGGACCCGACGATCCAGGAGCCGAACGACGCTATCGTCAGGATCACGACGACCAACATCTGCGGCTCGGACCTGCACCTCTACAATGTGCTCGGGCCGTTTATCGACGAGGGAGACATCCTCGGCCACGAGCCCATGGGCATCGTCGAGGAGGTGGGGCCGGAGATCACGAACGTAGCCCCCGGCGATAGGGTGGTCTTGCCGTTCAACATCTCCTGCGGCCACTGCTTTATGTGCGACGAGAAGCTCTACTCGCAGTGCGAGACCACGCAGGTCCACGAGTACGGCACGGGCGCCAAGTTCTTCGGCTACACGAAGCTCTACGGCCAGGTGCCCGGCGGGCAAGCCGAGTTCCTGCGCGTCCCGCAGGCCCAGTTCGTCCCCATGAAAGTCCCCGAAGAGGGCGCAGGGATGTCCGACGAGCGCTTCGTGTACCTGTCGGACGTCTTGCCGACGAGCTGGCAGGCCGTCGATTACGCCGGCGTTCCTGAGGGCGGCAGCCTTGCTATCTTCGGGCTCGGGCCCATCGGCCAGATGTGCGCGCGCATCGCCAGGCACATGGGCTTCAGGGTCATCGGCGTTGACCTTGTGCCGGAGCGGCTGGACATGGCGAAGCGGTACGGGGTCGAGACGGTGGACCTCCGGGACCATAACGGCGACGTCCCCGAGGCTATTCGCGAGATGACCGACGGGCGGGGGCCGGACTCGGTCATAGACGCGGTCGGCATGGAGGCGCACGGGTCCGGCGGGGGCAAGATGGCCCAGACGTTCGTGGGCCTCTTGCCGGATCCGGCGGCCCAGACCGCGATGGAGAAGGGCGGGGTCGACCGGCTGACGGCGCTCAACTCGTGCATCGAGACCGTGCGCCGGGGTGGGACGCTCTCCATCAGCGGCGTCTACAGCGGGACCGCCGACCCCATCAACATGATGCAGCTCTTCGACAAGCAGATCCAGGTCCGCATGGGCCAGGCGAACGTGAAGGCGTGGACCGACACCATCATGCCGCTCCTCCTCGACCCTGGCGACCCGCTGGGCGTCGAGGACTTCGCCACCCACAAGCTGCCGCTGGACGACGCGCCGCAGGCGTACGAGACCTTCCAGAACAAGCAGGACGGCGCCATCAAGATACTGCTTCAGCCGTAGCGGGAAGCACAGGACAGAGAGACACGGGGAGAGCTAGCTCTCCCCGTGTCGCGTAGGGAGGGGCCACACTACTTCAAAGCATTGATCCTCGACTGCACGCTCAAGGAGTCGTCCGACCAGTCTCAGACGAGGGGGCGGCAACGACTGGCCGAGGGTGAGGGAGAAGATCCCGGCCTCCGACATCGTCGTGCTCGCGACCCCAAGAAGATGTTCTCGGGGGGTCGGGGCACGGCATGGGGGAGATTTCCGGGGATCGAACGGGGCGCCCAACCGTCCCGAATCGAACAGAACGACGTCACGAACCGCAGCGGGAGGAGCGTACAGATGGGCCGCACAGAGACCAATTCGGGGGTGCCGGCTGTTTCGCGGGGAGGGCGGCGATGAGGGACGACTTCGCCGGGGACGCCCAAGAGTGGCTCGTGCCCTTCCTCCTGCTGTCCATGCGCGGCGGGGACCTGCGGAGGCACGATCTGATGGGCCGGCTGGCCGACCTGGGCTTCGGCGTCGTGCGGCCGGGCGAGGTCTACAGGACGTTCCGGCGCGCGGAGGCCGAGGGCCTGGTCTTCTCGGAGCGGGAGCACCTCGGGTACCTGCTCTCGCGGCGGAAGTACGGGCTTACCGAGCCGGGCAGGGCGTACGTCGAGTTCCTGGCGGAATCCTTGAGGTCGTACCGGGAGGAGATCGAGGTCTTCCTGCGCGCGTACGCGGGGAACGCGGACCGGTTCCTGCGCGGGGCATACGGATGATGGGCGCAAAGGGTTCGGCGGGGGGCTGCTCGAGAGGCCCACGCTCCCGTTCGACGCTGGCTCGGCCTTCGTCCTGGCGGCGGGCGGCCTGCGCCGGCTGCGCGGGCATGGGCAAGACCTGGCGGGACACGCCGCGGAAGAGTCGTTCTGGCGGGACGTGGTCTTCTTCGCCGACAGGGCACGCACCGGCGCCGCGGAGCTGAAGGGATAGGGACTCCCCTGGGGGACTTGCCCGTAGGACCACCCGCGGCGTGGTCCCTGCCAAAGCCTTCAGCCGCCAGCAAAACGCCGACGGCTGAAAGCTGATCGCTGAAAGCTCGTTCCGCTAGGGCACCATGAAGTTCAGCACCGTCGCCTGAAGGACCACCAGGATAGACATGACGATGGTCAATCCTATGGACCACTTCAGGACCAGACGAAGGAGGTCGCCCTCGCGCCCCTGAAGGCCCGTGGCGCTCGTGCCGACGGCGAGGTTCTGCGGTGAGATCATCTTCCCGAGAACGCCGCCCGAGGAGTTCGCGCCGACGGTCAGGTTCGGGCTTACCCCGATCTGCTGCGCCGTCACCTTCTGCAGGTTCGCAAAGAGCGCGTTGGAAGACGTGTCCGAGCCCGTCAACGCCACCCCGAGCCACCCGATAAACGAGGCGAAGAACACGTACAGGAAGCCTGTCGAGGCGAAGGCGAGGCCGAGCGTGAAGGTCATGCCGGAGTAGTTCAGGAGGTAGGCGAGGCCGAGGATGGAGGCGATGGTGAGGATGGCCCACTTGAGCTGGTTCAGGCTCTCGCCGTAGATCCTGAGTGCTCTGCCCGGTCCCACCCTCAAGAACGCGAGGGCTATGATGTCGGCTATGAGGATGATGGTGCCGGCCGCGGAGAGCCAGTTGGTCGAGTAGGTGGCTTCGTAGGGGGCGGCCTCCGGGACGACGGGCGGCTGCTGCTCTATCTGCTCGTTCAGGCCGGGCCAGGGGACGGTCGGGAGTCCGGTCGTCTCGCTCAGCTCGGCGGTCGGGAAGTTTATGGCCGTCTGGGCGGCGCCGACGGCGGCTTTTATGGGCGGGATCTGGACGATCAGGAACAGCGCCACGATGATGATGAAGGGCGACCACGCGTAGAGCGTCCGCCCGAGCGGCGGCGTCTCGTAGGACTCCCTCTCGGAGGCCGCCGGCTCGTTCTCGAAGTGCCACTCGGTCGAGGGGCGCCAGAACGACATGAGGGCTATGACGGCGACGACGGTGACGAGGGCCGCCAGAAGGTCGGCGAGCTCGGGACCCAGGACGTTCGACACCACGAACTGCGTGCCGGCGAAGGCGACCCCGCTCACCACGACCACGGGCCACACCTCGAGCATCTTGCGGAAACCGGCCATCACGGTGACGAGCATGCCCGGGATGATGACGGCGAGCACCGGCGTCTGGCGGCCGACCATCTGCGAGAGCTCGAGCACGTCGAGACCCGCGACCGAGGCGCCGGTGATGATGGGTATCCCGAACCCGCCGAAGGCGACGGGCGCCGTGTTCGCCAGGAGCGCGAGCGCCGCGGCGTAAATCGCCTCGAAGCCGAGCCCGGCCATGAGGGAGGCGGTGATCGCCACGGGCGTCCCGAAGCCCGCCGTCGCCTCGAGCAGCGCCCCGAAGACGAAGGCTATAAGGACGACCTGGATGCGCCGGTCGTTGCTAACGCCGGCCAGCGAGTCGCGGATGGTGTTGAAGAGGCCTGTGTCCACGATGACGTTGTAGATAAAGATCGCGTTTATAACGATCCAGACGATGGGGAAGAGGCCGAAGCAGATCCCAAGGAGCGTCGAGTTGAGCGCCAGCCCGAGTGGCATCTGGTAGACGAGCACCGCGATGACAAGCGCGATGGCGAGCGTGATGAGCGAGGCCCACTGGGCCGCCATCCGGATGCCCGCCAGAAGCACGAACAACACGATTATGGGTATTGCCGCTATTAGCGTTGAGACCGCGAGATTGCCTACCGGCTCATAAAGCTGCTGGAACAAGACCCCTTACCTCCCCGACGAAGTCTCCCGACACCCTCTCCTGTGCCCCCGAACCTCCCACGGCGGCACCCGGGCAGCATGGCACTTCCGGCGACTTCTTGCAAACCCCTCGCCAGGGGTGTGATTGATCGCCCAGACGGGACCTCCGGAGGCCCCATCTGAGCGATGAAAGGCTGATGCCAGGCGGCGCTACCCGGAGACCAGGACCACCCGCAGGTCGTTGACGTTGGTGCCGGTCGGACCCGTGACGAGTAACGCCCCGCCCGCCTTTAGCGCCGCGCGGGCGTCGTTCTCTTCGAGGGCCAGGGCCGGGTCCACGCCGGCCTCCCGCATCCTCGCCGCCGTCCCGCCGTCCACCAGGCCGCCGGCCGCGTCCGTCGGGCCGTCGTTGCCGTCGGTATCCGCCGCGAAGGCCGCCCAGCCTTCCACCCCGTCGAGCTCGACCGCGAGCGTCAGGGCGAACTCCTGGTTGGGGCCGCCCGTGCCCCCGCCCCTGACGACGACGGTCGCCTCGCCCCCCGAGACTATGGCGCAGGGCGGACGCGCCGGGTTGCCGCTCTCCAGCGCCTCCCGGACGATGGCCGCGTAGACGGAGGCGATGGCCCTGGCGTCGCCGGTCATGGTCGTCGAGAGCACGAGCGGTTCGTATCCGAGATCCCCGGCCTTCTCCGCGGCGGCCTCGACCGCGTGCCGGCCGCCGCCGCAGACGACGTTCGAGACGTTCTCGAAGAGGGGGTCCCCGGGTTTCGGGGTCTCCTCGGCTTGCTCCAGGTGTTCGGCGATGCTCTGCGGTGGTTCTATGCCATAGCTCTTCAGCACCGCGTGCGTCCCGTCGAGCGTGGTCGTATCGGGGGCGGCGGGGCCACTGGCTATGGAAGAAGGCGCGTCGCCGACCACGTCCGAGAGGAGGAGGGCGAGTACCTTGGCTGGGGCGGCGAGGCGGGCGAGGCCGCCGCCTTTCAGGACCGAGACGTGCTTGCGGACGGTGTTGATCTCCCCGATATCCGCCCCGCTCTTGAGAAGGTCCTGCGTTAGCTTTTTGAGGTCGGCGAGCTCTATCGGCGGGGCCGGATCCGCGAGCAGCGCGGAAGCCCCGCCGGAGATCATGGCGACCAGCAGATCCCCCTCCCCGAGAGACTCCGCGAGCTCCCGCACCTTCCTCGCCGCCTCGACGCCCCCCTCGTCGGGCTCGGGGTGGGAGGCGAAGATGGTCTCGAAGCCTTCAGGCCCGCCGTCGTGGTCCTCTTTCGTCACCACGAGCCCGGCCTCGATGCGTCCGCCGAACAGCTCCTCAGCGGCCCGGGCCATCGCGCCGGCGGCCTTGCCGGCCGCGACCACGAATAACTTCTCCGGCTCGAAGCGCGCGTCTTCGACGCGTATTGCGTCGCCTTCCAGCCGCACGGAGCGCATGACCGCGTCTTTCGGGTCGGCCGCCGCGAGACCGGCTTGCAGTATCTCTCTTAGCTCATTATCCATGACCGCACTCTAATCCATGCGGGTGGCCGCCGCCGAGATTGCGCCCACAGACTTTTTGGAACGGGCGGCCTGGTCCGCGCGAACCCACAGCGCGCGCTTCGGCCGCGCGGACCTGCCGGTTTCGAAGGACCGCGTGTTCAGGCCCTCTTGAAGAGGATGTCCTGGGCGCCTTCCCAGAGGCAGAGTTCGCCCAGAGGGCGCAGGTTCTCGTGGCCCTCGGTCACGGTCATGAGGTGGTTGGCGGCGAGCTCGCCAAGCTTGCTGCGGAAGACCGTGCCGTAGTAGGGGAAGAGTATCTCCGTCTCCGAGTAGCCGCCCGGGTAGAACAGGATCTCACCGGCCTGCGGCACGCTCGTCGCGTCCTCCCACGGGATCCCGAGGTCGTAGTCGCCCAGGGGGACCCAGCACGCCTCTCCGCTCCACCTCACGTGGATGATCTTCTGCCGGTAAGGCAAGAGCTTCTCGAACGCCTCCACCGTCCTCGGGCACCGCCCCCGCTCCCACCTCGCCAGGAACTCGTAGGGACCCGCGGTTATCCTCACGTCGCTCACTCGGTTATTTCCTCTCAACGACAAACGGACAACTGTTCGGCTATCTGCGATCCTTCTCGTGTGGCGTTATCTCATCAACTTCCCCTGTAGGTACTGTAGGACCAGGGGGAGACGAGGAGGGGGACGTGGTAGTGGGCGGCGGGGTCCGCGACGCCGAAACGGATCGGTACCCGTCCGAGAAACGGCGGGTCCGGCAGGTCCGTGTCACGGGCGAAGTACCCGGCCACGTCGAAGACGACCTCGTAGAGCCCGGCGGCGAACTCCTCCTTACCGAGCAGCGGTTCGTCTGTCCGTCCGTCGGCGTTGGTCCGGAGGGTCTTTACCAGCCTGCGGTGTTCGCGCTCTATCGCGTACAGCTCTATCGACATGCCGGTTGCCGGCCTGCCGTTGGCGGTGTCGAGGACGTGGGTGGTCAAGAGGCCGCTCACGGGCGGCGCTCCACCCAGCCTTCGATCTGGCCGTAGGGGTCTTGGGTGGCGTGCAGGATCTCACCATCGTTATCGGTCCCGAAACGCTCGAGGTCGTATGCGATGTGGTGGACGTTCGGGAAGGAGTACCAGATCCTCTCTATCTCGGGGAACTCCTCCAGCACCGCCCTCCCCATTCGGTAGAGCGTATTCTGCACGGAGGGGCTGTAGTGGTCCGTGAAGGTCTCTAGGGTCCTCGCCATCACGCCATCCCAGAGATGGTCGAAATCCGCGTCGATGATGTCGTACTCCCACTTCGCGGTGACGATGGTCGCCAGGACGCGGTCGTCGGTGTCGGGGAGGGTGGTGAAGCGGTCGCGGTAGAAGTTCTCCCACCCCGAGTTCGTCGTCTTCAGGACGTAGACGTCGTCGATGCCGGCCTCGACCCGGCGGGTGCCGGTCCCGTCGCCCCAGACCTTCGCCTTGCGCTCGCCGCGCTCGCGGACGAAGGAGTGGTCGTGGGGTTGGCCTTCCACCTCTATCCTGCGCCACCGGAGTTGCGTGACCTCGACCCGGCAGACCGTGACGGTCGGGCCGGCTTCGAGAAAGTGGTCCACGAGATCGAGCCCGAAGCCCTCGATGCTCCCGATGAGGCGGTCCTTCGCGAGCGCGTAGACCGTGTTGCGCATGGTGTCGGTAGCCAGGAGTTTGGAGTTGTCACCAAGGTAATGGGCGGCGTCGAAGTCGCCTTCGAGGATGACCCGGACGTTCAGGTCCCAGACCTCGTGGACGGCGGTGTCCCGCTTTACCTTGAAGAGGCGGACCTCGGACTTGCCGTAGTTGTTCCGGCCGAGGACGATCTCCGGCGGGGGCGTCTCGCTCATCATCGTCCTCCCGTGGTGTTCGAATCCTCCACCAGGTCTTCGAGCCTGAG
>CADCUW010000666.1 GCA_902805985.1 uncultured Rubrobacteraceae bacterium | reverse complement strand
TCTCAAGGGCTGCATTGAGGTTGGTTATGTAGGTGTTGTGGTGCTTCTCGTGGTGCAGGTGCATGGTCTGCTCGTCTATGGTCGGCTCCAGCGCGTCGTAGCCGTAGGGCAGCTGCGGCAGCTCGTAACTCATGGTCTCTCCCTGGTCGATGTCATGTTCGTCGAAGGTCTAAGCTTCTATAGTAGATTTACACTTTGTTCCTCCTCTCTTTAGGTCCGTGAAACTTAAAGGATCAGGTGCAGGTCCCCGAACTCGTGCCACAGGTATCGTTCCCTCAGGGCCTCGTCGTAGGCGATTTTCAGGTGCGCGCGTCCCGCCACCGCTTCGAGCATCCAGAGGTGGGTGGAGCGCGGCTCGTGCAGGCCGGTGAGCATTGCGTCCACGGACCTGACGCCGCGTTCGGGCGTGATGATCCGGCCGGTCCAGCCCTCTCCCGGGTGCGTCACGCCGTCGGTACCGGTGACGGTCTCCAGGGCGCGCACGACGGTGGTCCCGACGGCGACGACCCTCCGGCCCGAGTCCCGCGCCGCGTTGACGAGCCCGGCCGTGGCTGCCGGAACCCTGTAGAACTCCTCGTAGGGCGGTTCGTCCTCCTCCAGGCTGGCGATGCCGGTGTGCAGGATCAGGGGCGCCACCTGAACGCCTCTTGCCACGAGCCGCGTGATGAGCGCCGGCGTGAAAGCCCGCCCGGCCGAGGGCATCTCGGCGCTGCCCTTCTCCGTCGCGTAGACGGTCTGGTAGTAGCCCGAAGGCCATCCCTCCCCGACGTAGCGGTACCGGATCGGCGCCCCGTACCAGTCGAGATACTCATTCAAGCTAAACGGCAGGTTGAGTGTAGAGATCCAGAGCCGGTTCTTTTTGCCGCCACGGTCCCGGTTCTCCGGGTGAAAAGGGGTGTGAAGCGTGGCCCTGCCGCCCCCCGGCAGCCCCAGCGCCTCTCCGGACTCACCGTCAGAGAGAGGTTCAAGGTCCTCCGTGCGGAGCTCGACGGTCCACAGGTCAGCCGGGAGGTGGGTGGAGAGGTGGAGGGTGATCTGCAAGCCGTCGGCGCGGGTCGCCGGCAGGGCGGCGTTCATGGTGCCGCTGGTGTTCACGACGAGCACGTCGCCGGCTTCGAGGAAGTCCGGGAGGTCCCGGAAGCCGGTGTGGATCACCCGGCCGTCATCCCGGTAGGAGACCATGAGGCGCACCTCGTCGCGGGCCAGACCTCGGGCCTCCGGCGGTTCGCCCGCCTCCAGATCCGCGGGTAGCTCGAAGTCCAGGCCCTCCGGTATCTCGGGTCTCGTGCCCCCGACGCCTGGTTGCGCCTCGAGGTCGTGGTCGTCTCGTGGCGGGGCCGCGGGTTTCGTGGGTTCGGTGTGCATATCCAACAAGTGGGGTTTTCCTTTATCTCGGGCGACGGCTAGGTACGCGAGTCGTCGCGGGTTATTTCGTAGACGTTGCCGTCGGGGCCGACGAAGTGGGACCAGGCGCTGTTCTTGTCGTAGCGATGCACCGGCCCGATAAACGAGATCCCGGCGTTCTCCAGCTCGGCGCGGGCCTCTTTAACGTCTTCGACGAGGAACCCTGCTACTGGGCCGGTAGTGAAGTGCTCGTGGGCGAGATCCGAAGGTCTGAAGACCTCGACCTTGTCCCCGTTGGGCAGCCGGAAGACCGCGAAATCCGGCTCCTCGTGCTCCGCCGGCAGGCCGAGCGTCTTCCCGAAGAACCTCGATGTGGCCTCGAACTCGGTGGTCCTGGTCCCCAGCCACGCGATTCCCTGGATCTCCATGGTCGGCGCCCCCCTCTACTCTCTCTCCGACAGGGCCAGGTCCCTGGCCGCGTACCGTCCTGATGGCAGATCGCCGGTCAGGAGGTCCATAAAGCCGGGCACGCTCTCCTCGGGGAGTGGACGGTCGCTTATGTCCTCGTCCGGGAAGGCCTCCTGGTGCATCCGGGTGCGCATGTCGCCCGGATCCACCCAGTAGACCCGCCACCCGGGGTTCTCGGCGGCGAGGATGTTCGAGAGTTGCTCCAGGGCGGCCTTGCTCGACCCGTAGCCGCCCCAGCCCTCGTAGGGCTCGACGGCGGCGTCGCTCGTGACGTTGACGACGCGGGCGCCGGGCCTCAGCCCGTCCCGCAAGGCCTGGATTAGGGCGAGGGGCGCGAACACGTTGGTCCGGTAGACCTGCTCCAGGATACCGAGAGGGTAATCCAGGAGGCTCGGCTGCGGGCTCGGGCCCAGGACACTTGCGTTATTCACGAGCGTGTCGATGCCTCCCGACTCGCGGGCGGCCCCGGCGAGCTCCCGGCGGTGTTCGGGGTCCATGACGTTCCCCGCGATGGCCTTCACCTCCGTGAGCTCTGCGAGCTCGGCGCGGACGGTCTCGAGGCCTTCCTCCCCGCGGGCGTCGATGATAAGCGTCCAGCCGTCTTCGGCCAGCCCGCGGGCCAGGGCGAGGCCGAGGCCGCGGGAGGCGCCGGTGATAAGGGCGGTCCTGGTGATCGTATCTGTCATGATGCGGTCCTTTCTCTGCTTGAGGTGTCGGCGGTCACGGGGCGAGCGTGCGGACGAGCAGGTAGACCACGATGATGCTGCTCGCCGTGGAGGCCGCCCGGCGCACGCCGTTTAGCCGGACCAGGCGCCTCACCTCGCCCTTATCGTTGGCGGTTTGGCGGTCCATGCGGTAGTGGACCGGCGCCGCCAGCGCGAGGCTCTCCACGAGGATGGAGGCGTTGAAGATCAGGAGCGAGATCACCCACCCGAGCGATACTTCCACCGGGCGAAAGAACAGCAGCAGCGCGTTGGCCGCCATCAACAGTGTGTAAGGGGCGTAGATCGCGAGCGGTAACCTGCGCTGGTACTCCTTGTGAAAGGGGACGAAACCATCCCGACCTACCGAGGCGAAGAGCGGGTACGTCTGCACCTGGGTGTAGAAATGGAGGGCGTTGTTGAAAAAGGTCGCGAACACCACGACCACGAAGGTTGCCAACCCCAAGCTCACTCGTGCTCCCTTCCTCCTGTCCCGCGTCCACCGCGGACGGCAACGCAGAGTATGCGACCGCCCGGGACCCTCGCCATCGCGCGGAAGGACGGATTTCGGGCCTGTACGAAGGTACAGGTGACAGGGAAGCTAGGCGGAGGTATCCACGAGGCGCTGTTCGGTGGCGATCCTGGCCGCCTCGGTGCGGTTGCCGGCGCCGAGCTTGGCCAGGATGGAGCCGACGTGGAACTTGACGGTCCGCTCGGAGATAAAGAGGCGTTCGGCGATGGCGGCGTTCGGGAGGCCCCGCGCGAGCAGCGCGAGGACCTCAAGCTCGCGGGGGGTCAGGGGGTTGTCGCCCCCCGGGTCTTCGCCGATGCGGCCCAGGAGGTTGTTGGTGACGGCGGGGCCGAGGAGGGACCCACCGGAGTGGACGGTACGGATGGCGGAGAAGATGTCGGCCCGGGAGGCGCCCTTTAGCAGGTAGCCCCGGGCGCCGGCGCGCAGGGCGCCGAGGATGCGCTCGTCCGTGTCGTAGGCGGTAAAGACGACGGTTCGGGCGGGGACTCCCGCTTCCTGTAGCCTCCGCAGCGCCTCCACGCCGTCCACGTTCGGCATCTCAAGGTCCAGCAGGATCACGTCCGGGGCGAGGTCGCCCACGAGCCGGACGACCTCTTCCCCGTCCGAGGCTTCGGCGACCACCTCGAGGTCGGGCTGGGTTGCGAGGACGGCGACGAGGCCCTCGCGAAGCATCGGATGGTCGTCGGCGACGAGGAGCCGGATCTTATCCACGCCCGATCCCCTCTAGCGGTACCGTCGCCTCCACCCGTGTTCCTCCCTCCGGCCCACTGTCCACCCGCAGCGCGCCCCCGAGCATCCCCATCCTCTCCCGCATGCCGACGATACCGTGCCGGTCCTCCGGCACCTTTGAGGGGTCGAACCCGCCGCCGTCGTCCTCGACAATGAGGCTGGCCGCTTCGGGCGTGGAGACGAGCCGGACGCTTGCGCGCCGGGCCGCCGCGTGGCGGGAGACGTTGTTCAGGGCCTCCTGGCCCACGCGGTACAGGGCCGCCTCGACGCCTGGCGGGAGCGGGCGGCTGCCGTTGACCGATCGGAACCTCGTGGATACTCCCGTCTCGGTCTCCCAGCGGTCCAGGAGGGCTTTCAGGGCCTCCGGCAGGGAGCGGTTCTCCAAAGGGGCCGCGCGCAGGTCGAGGACGGAACGGCGGGCCTCGTCGAGGTTGGAGTGGGTCAGGGAGAGGGCGCGGCCCAGCGCGGCGCGGACCTTCTCGGGGTCCGCGTGCGTTTCGAGGAGGGCTTCGGCCGATTCGATCTGGAGCCCCGTCGCGGTCAGGTTCTGGGCGAGGGTGTCGTGGATCTCGCGCGCCAGCCGGTTTCGCTCCTCGACGGCCCCGAGCCTGGCGCTCCGCTCGAAGAGCCGCGCCCGCTCGACGGCGATGCTGAGGAGGTCGCCGACGGTGTTCAGGAGCTGGAGGTCTTCCGCGCCGAGGCCGCGCCACGCCGGGCTCGCCACGTTCATCACCCCGAGCTTCTTCTCCCCGGCGTAGAGGGGGATGCTGGCGTGGTAGCGGAGGCCGTCTGTGCCGTCCACCAGGCCGTCCAGCCGGCTGCAGGTCATGACGTTCACGTTCGCCGCGCCTTCGAGGTCACCCTTCTTGTACGTGTCCAGGCAGTAGCAGTAGCCCGAGCCGTCCATGCGTCGCGGCTCGTCGGCGAGGACGGGGGGGAGGTTCTGGGCGGCGGCCAGGTAGGGTTCCGGGGAGGATTCCTGGACGAGCCAGATCCAACCCGTGCGCAGGCCGAGAAGATCCGCCACCTGCGAGAGCGTGAACCGCAGCGCCTGGTCCAGGTTGACCGAGCGGTTGAGCTCGCGGGCGATCCCGTTGAGCACCGAGAGCTCGTGGTTGAGCCTCTTGAGGTCCCCCGTCTTTTCTACGCTTGATGACTCGGACACGGCGCCTTACCTCCTTCTGAAGTCTAGCAGCGCGTATCCCGGAGGGGGGACACGGCCTTGCCCCCTGCTGGTGGGCGGCCTGAGATCTCCTGAAGGCCGCAGTGGGGAAGAGCTCCGCTCCCCGGGAGATCTCACCGTCACGGGGGCGCATAAACTAGCCGTTCGGGCGGTGCGTGGCGCGCCTGGCGTATGTAGAGTAGATGAAACCCGGTACGGCGAAGTAGAGAATCGGTAGGGAGGACGCCATGATCGTGGAGTACATCCGCTACAGCATCCCCGAGGCCCGGCGCGCGGATTTCGAGCGGGCCTACGGCGAGGCCGCTGCGGTTCTCGACGACTCCGGGCACTGCCTAAGCTACGAGGTCTCCCGCGGTGTGGAGGAGCCGGCCAACTACGTGGTCAGGATCGAATGGGATTCCATCGAGGGCCACGAGCAGGGCTTCAGGAAGAGCCCCGGGTTCTCGGCCTTCTTGGCGTCGGTCCGCCCATTCTTCGGGGACATCGAAGAGATGCGCCACTACGAGGCGACCCCTGTCAGGAGCGCCTGAAGAGACCCGAGGAGGTTGGGAATGAGTGAGACGCCGGTGGGCGCCCATAGTTGCGTCATCAACCCGCGGCTCAAGGACGTCCAGGCGGGGCGGAGCCTTCCGGGCGGCAGATACGGGCGTATGTTCCCGGGTCTCCCGCCCTGCGAGGTGGACGTGGAGAGCGCCGTGGCACTGGGCCGGGCCGCCTCGCGCATGGACGCTACGCTGCCGGTCGTGGACGGGTCGCTCGATAACCCGCGCATCCCGGCAGGCTTCGCCGTCCTCGGTCAGTTCATCGCCCACGACATCACCGCCGACCGGTCTCTTCTGGCCGCGTACGCCTTGACAGAGGACCTCAGGAACGCGCGCGCCCCGAGGCTTGACCTCGAATGCGTCTACGGGGATGGACCCGTGGGGAACCCTTATCTCTACGATAAGAGCGACCCGGACAAGCTCCTGCTCGGCGCGAACGCCGCCGGGGAGCCTGTGGACGACCTTCCCCGCAACCACCAGGGGACGGCGCTCGTCGGCGATCCCCGCAACGACGTGCATCTGCTGATAAACCAGTTGCACGTGGCCTTCCTGAAGTTCCACAACCGGGTGGTGGACCATCTGCGGGGCGCGGGCACGACGGGCGGGGACGTCTTCGACGAGGCGCGCCGGCTGGTCCGGTGGCACTACGAGTGGGTGGTGGTCCACGAGTACCTGCCGCTGACGGTAGGGGAGGAGCTTCTCGCCCACATAGAGGCGAACGGCAGAGAGTTCTACGAGCCCGGCGAGAACCCCGCGATACCCGTCGAGTTCTCGGACGCCGCGTACCGGTTCGGGCACAGCCAGATCACACCGACCTATCGCCTAAACGACGCCTCCGGCGAAGCGACCATCTTCCCCGACTGCCTGGGCGGGCGTCCCGTCCCGGCCGGGCGCGCCATCGACTGGTCCTGGTTCTTCGGGGTACCAGGTTCGGGGCACCCTCCTCAGCCAAGCCGCCGGCTCGTCGCCAGCCTGACGCACGCCCTGATCGACCTTCCCGACCAGATCGTCGGGCACACCGAGATTCCGGAGCACCACTCCCTGGCCTCCCGCGACCTCCAGCGCGGCGCGGCCCTGGGCCTGCCCTCGGGCGAGGCGGTCGCCCGGATGATGGGCGTGGAGCCCCTCACCGCCGGAGAGTGCGGCCTCGGCGCCAACTGGACCGCCGAGACGCCCCTCTGGTACTACGTCTTTAAAGAGGCCGAGGTCCGCGCCGCCGGCGAGCACTTGGGTCCTGTCGGCGGCAGGATCGTCGCCGAGGTACTGCTCGGGCTGCTCGACGCGGACCCCGGCTCGTACAGGAGCGCCGAGCCGGGTTGGCGGCCCGAGCTGCCCTCCTCCCAGCCAGGACACTTCACCATGGCCGACCTGGCCGTCTTCGCCGCCGGGGCGGAACAATAAGCGACGTGGCGGGGCCTGCCAAAGACCCCGAAGGGATGGTTGGCCGGTGCCCGCGGTTCGTGCGGCCCCAGGCGGCGCGTAACCTCACGGTCGAGCGGCGCTCCGAGGAGCGCGCCTCCACCCCGCTCGAGCTCTTTTTCGGCCTTTGCTTCGCCGCCGTGCTCGTTGCCCTCACCATCCTGGAGTCCCTCCCGGAGGATCCCAAGGGCACCTGAGCCCCGTTTGCGGGGCCTTTGTGCCGGCTTTGGTATAGTTGCGCGGGGTTTTAGAGAGGGAGGATGGTCTTTGACGGAGCGCCGGCCCAAAGATCTCTCGGGGCCGGGCCGCACGCGTCCCGGTGGCGGTAAGATCCTTGGAGGCTAGCTCCGGGAAGGCTTCGACGAGATCCCTCCTGGCCGAGCTGGCGGTCTTCGGGACCAAGCAGGCCAGGGCTTGCCTGTTTCCGGGGATATTTATCTCGATCTTGCTTCTCTCGAGCTACGTGCCGCTCTTCGGGGTGGCCCGCTACGACTTTATCTTCGTCGGGGCGGTGCTGGCGCAGGTCGCGCTGGTGGCGCTTGGTATCGAGACCAGGGACGAGGTGTTGACCCTCTGCGCCTTTCACCTGCTCGGCGTCGTGCTCGAAGTCTTCAAGACAAACCCCGCCATAGGCTCGTGGAGCTACCCCGAACAGGGCTTCTTCGAGGTCTTCGGCGTCCCGCTCTACAGCGGCTTCATGTACGCCTCGGTGGCGAGCTACATGTGCCAGGCCTGGCGCCTTCTGGACCTGGACCTGAAGCACTATCCACCGTACTCGCTAAGCGTGCCCCTGAGCGCCGGCATCTACCTGAACTTCTTTACCCACCACTTTATTCCGGACATACGCTGGATACTGGCTGTGGGGGTGTTCGTGATCTTCTTCCGCACGAAGGTGCTGTTCACGGCGACGGACCGGCGCCGGAGCATGCCGCTCGTACTCTCGTTCTTGTTTATTGGGTTCTTTGTCTGGATCGCCGAGAACCTCTCGACCTACCTCGGGGCGTGGACGTACCCGGGGCAGTCCGGAGGCTGGGAGGTCGTCTCGTTGCAGAAGATCAGCTCCTGGTGCCTGCTCGTGATCGTCTCTTTCGTCATCGTCGCGGACCTGAAACACGCCCGCGCGAAACGCCAACCCTAGGAGTCGCGCGAGGCTTTCTTGCGCCGGTACCTCCTGCGGAGCACGAACGCGACGATTACGAGCGCCACGAGGGCCACGACGCTGAAACCGAAGGACCTCGCGACGGCGATAAGCTCGTTCCAGTACTGGCCGAAGACGTAGCCGATGAGGGAGTAGACGACGGCCCAGACGAAGCCGGCCGCCACGTTGTAGGGGATGAACCTGTAGTACTTCATCCTGGTGACGCCGGCGAAGAGGGGGGTCATGCTGCGCAGGCCTGGCCCGAAGCGTCCGACAAAGACCGTCTTGCCGCCGTGGGACTCGAAGTAGCGCTCGACCTTCTCCAGGCTCTTCTCGTTTATGAGGAAGTGGACGAACCGTAGCTTGAGGATGCGGTGGATCAGGGGCCGCCCGCCTATCCTGCCGATCCAGTACACAGAGTTGTCCGAGACGAGCGCCCCCGCGAACCCGCTGAGCATGACCAGCGGCAGCGCCGCGTCGCCGTTGTTGGCGAAGAACCCGCCCGCGAAGAGGACGATGTCCCCCGAGGAGGGGAGGCCGAAGTTGTCGAGCGCGGCACCGAGAAAGATGACGAGGTAGCCGTGCGCGAGAAGCAAACCCGTGACGAAATCCAGGACCCCGCCGGGGGAGTCAGGGATGGACTGGAGGAAGTTGAGGATGATCTCCATGCGACCCGCGCTTTATACCACGCCCCGCGGCGCGGCGGTTGACGTGCGGGAGGCCGGCGGCTATGCTGCCCGCGTAGTAATAAGACAGGCGGCGGAGGGATGCAGGAAGCCGGTTAGAGTCCGGCGCGGTCCCGCCACTGTAACCGGGGAGCGAGCCCGAAAGAGGGGCCACTGACGGCCGAAAGGCCGGTGGGAAGGCCGGGGTTAGCGGAGATCCGGGAGCCAGGAGACTGGCCTTCCGCCCGCGAAATTCCGACCGGGGCGAGGACCCCGAGAAGGAGGCACCATTGGATAATCGACTCGCCCGGCACCCTTCGCCGACGCTGCCCCTGTGGGGCTGGACGGCCCTGGCGCTGATGCTGATCTTCTTGTTCGTACTTCTCTCTGCCAGCGGGGCTCTGCTCGTGCCGCTCTTCGGGCAGGCTGCGGGCGCCTTCGACTACCTGCACGAGTTCGCCCACGACGGGCGACACCTGCTCGCCGCACCCTGCCACTAGGCGAGGGCGTGGCCTCAACCTACCTGCGCCGCGGCCTGGCCGCCGGGCTGCTCGCCGGTCTCCTGGCGGGCGTTTTCGCCTTCTTTGTCGGGGAGCCTCTGCTG
>CADCUW010000665.1 GCA_902805985.1 uncultured Rubrobacteraceae bacterium | reverse complement strand
CGAAACCGCACGAACGGTAGGCCCGGATCGCCCTCTCGTTCGCCGAATGGACCTCAAGCCACACGCGCCTGAGGTTCCTGAGCCGGAAGGTGTAGTCCAGCAGCAAGCCAACGGCCTCCCGCCCGTAGCCCCGTCCCCAGTACTCCATGTCCCCGATCCCGATGCCGAGCTCGGCGTGGCGGGCAGTCCGGTCGATGTTGTACAGGCCGCACCGGCCGATATACGTGCCGTCGGCCTCGATGGCGAACTCGACCTTGCTCGTCGGGGGGTCGGAGATCTCCCTGTCGAAGTCCCTTTGCAGGCGCTCCAGGGGGACCGGCTCCGGCGGATCACCGCCGCCGGCCAGCACGAACCCGAGGTCGTTCTCGAACCTCGCGAGGCGGGCCAGATCCCCCCGCGTGACGGCCCGAAGCGTTACCTTCTCTCCGCGGAGCAACTATCCTCCTGCGATGAAGTCCCGAAACCCGATCCTGTAGCCTACAGAAACGCCGGCACCAACTCGCCTTTTACGAGGTCCGCGTAGTGCTCGCGCTCGCGCACCACAGACCAGCGTTCGCCGCTGACCATCACCTCGGCGGGGCGGGGGCGGGAGTTGTAGTTGGAGGCCATCGAGAAGCCGTAGGCGCCGGCGTCCATGACGGCGAGCAGGTCGCCCTCTTGCGCATCCGGGAGCTCGCGGTCGCGGGCCAGGTAGTCGCCGGACTCGCAGACGGGGCCGACGAGGTCGGCGCCCGTAACAGAGCCGTTCTGTTCTACGGCCCGGATCTCGTGGTGGGCGTCGTAGAGGCTCGGGCGCAACAAGTCGTTCATCCCGGCGTCCGCGACGATGAAGTCCTTCTCGCCGCTCTTTTTGCGGTAGACGACGCCGGTCAGAAGTACGCCGGCAGCGCCGGAGATGAAGCGGCCCATCTCGCACAGGATCTTTGTTCCCGCGGCCTCCAGCGTGGGCCTGATGGCCTCCACGAGCTCCTTCGGCGTCGGGGTCTCCTCGTCCTTGTAGCGGATGCCGAGGCCGCCACCGATGTTGAAGTACTGGATGTCGAAGCCACGGGTTTTCAGCTCTTCGACGAGGCCGGCGGACCTCTCGACGGAGTCCCTGAAGGGCTGGAGCTTGGTGATCTGGGACCCTATGTGCTGGTGTACCCCGATGATGTCAACGCACCGGTACTGCTTCGCCCTGTCGGCCAGCGCCAGTGCCTGCTCGATCGGGATGCCGAACTTGTCTCGCTCCCTGCCGGTGGTGATGTGGTCGTGGCTGCCGGCATCCACGTCCGGGTTGACCCGCAACGAGACCCTCGCCCGCTTCCCGAACCGGGCGGCCAGCCTCTCCAGCCGCTCTAGTTCAGGGGCCGACTCGACGTTGAAGAGCAGGATGCGCTCCCCGAGCCCGGCCATAAGCTCCGCCTCGGTCTTCCCGACGCCCGCGAAGACGACCTTCTTCGGGTCGAACCCGGCCCGCATCGCCCGGTAGAGCTCCCCGCCGGAGACAATGTCGGCACCCGCCCCGAGGGACGCGAGTGCCCGCAGAACGGCGAGGTTGCCGTTCGCTTTCACCGCGTAGCAGACCAGGTGGTCGAGGCCGGAGAAGGCCTCGTCGAGCTCCGTGTAGGCCCTCTGTATGGCGGCGTGGCTGTAGACGTAGGTGGGGGTGCCGGCAGCGCGGGCGATCTCGTCGAGGGCGACCCCCTCGCAGCGGAGGGCTCCCCCCTCGTAGTAGAAGTCGTCCAAGACCTTCCTCCTCGCTCCGCCGTGGAAGTGCTATATTCTCGCTCCTGCAACCGGAGCCGTAGGGGAGAATATACCCCGTGACGAAACCTCGCGCGACACCACCTGAAGAAGAGATCAAACCCTCCAGAGAGGTGTCGCCCCTGCTCCTGAACCCCGTCCTCGAAGACCAGGGCGCCTACCCGCTCCTACGCCTCGACGAACGCCGCAGGGAGCTTGAAGAGCGGGGCGCCGAGACCTTCGACTTCGGCACCGGCGACCCCCGCGAACCGACCGAAAGGCTCATCCGGCAGGCCCTGAAGGACGGCGTCCCCGAGACCAGCCGCTACCCCACGACGGCCGGCAGCCGGGAGCTCCGCGAGGCCTTCGCGAACTGGATGGGCCGCCGCCACGGCGCGGCGCTGGACCCGGAGACGGAGGTTCTGCCCGCCGCCGGTTCCAAGGAGGCCATCTTCCACGCCCCGCTCGCCTTCTTGCACCCCTCGCACGAGAGGCGCGGCGTCGCCTACGGCACGCCAGGCTACCCGGTCTACGAGCGCGGGA
>CADCUW010000664.1 GCA_902805985.1 uncultured Rubrobacteraceae bacterium | reverse complement strand
CGCCGACCTCTCTCTCGTTGCCGTACATCTGCGCGGTGTCGATGTGCCGGTAGCCGATCCCGAGCGCCTCGCCCACCGCCTGCGCGGTGTCGCCCGGCTCTATCTGGTAGACCCCGAAACCGAGCTGCGGGATGGTGTTGCCATCGTTGAGAGTTATGTCGGGAACTGCGCCCATGGTCGTCTTACTCCTCTGTGTATCGTGGCCATACCTCGTACCGCAAAAAACACAGCATGCCCCGGGCGACCCGCCGCTAAACCGGCGGCTCTAGCCGAGTACGTCGTCGACGCGGAGTTCCAGGTCCGGCAAGGCGCTAGATCCGATCGTCTCGCCCCGGCGGGCCAGTTCGACGTACCGGTAGAGGTCGCCGGACGGGCCAGTGGGGTGTTCGATTCTCTCGCCCTTGAGGTCCACGATCCAGACCTCCGGGATGCTGGCCTGAGCGTAGCGCGACAGTTCTAGCCCCGGACGTAGGCGAGCGTGGTGTCGGGAGCGACTCTCTGTAGTCTCTGGCCCGGATTGAAGCCACGTCCGGCTGTGGTTCGGAGTACTCGTTCAGCCTGACCGGGTTCTGGATGCTGACGATAACGTCTTCGCCCGAGTTTCTCACGAGAAGCTGGGTTAGCCAATTCACGCAGGTGAAGTGCCGGGTGTCTATGGCGGTCATCTCGACCAGCTCACCGTCGATGAGTTCGACGCGGTCGTCCTCGTGGAGTATCCCGGCCTCGGCCATCCGATGGTACTCGTGGACGGTAAAACGCCGCCGCGTGACCTCGTGCGCCTCTGTTTGCACGGAAAGCCCTCCGACGTCTCGTCCGATCCCACAAAAGTATACGCGGACCACGAGAAGACCCCCTGAAGTCCCTACGCTACTCGTCCAGCACATCTCTTCGGAATTACCCAGTAGTCGCAGGTGGAGGGGGCTCTCGATGCCCCCAGACTGCCTCCGGTTTCAGGCCCTGGACGTGGCGATGGTGGGGGCGACGGCGACGGCGACGAGGGTTGCGAGGCCGACCTTTAGGAGGTCGAAGGGGACAAAAGGTAGGACGCCCACAGCTACGGCCGCGGCGGGGGAGAGGCCGGTGAGGACGGCGAGCCAGGTCGCGCCCAGGGTGTAGATCAAGGCCAGCGCCGCACTTCCCCACGCGAACCCGACGGCGAGCGCCCGACGGCGCGGCGCGCTCGCGGCGGACCGGCCCGCGAGGCCCGCGACGGCGGCGGCCAGGGGGTAGGAGAGCAGGTACCCGCCCGTGTCGCCGAAGAGGACGCCCAGGCCCCCCCTGAAGCCCGCGAAGACCGGGACGCCCACGGCGCCGACGAGCACGTAGACCGCCATCGCCAGGGCGCCGTAGCGGGGGCCGAGCAGGAGGCCCGTCAGCACGACGGCCAGCACCTGCAACGTGAACGGGACCGGCTCCAGGGGGATCGAGATCTGGGCCGCAACGGCGGTGAAGGCCGCCATGAGCGCCGCCCGGGTCATCACGGCTGTGTTCAAGTATCTCTCCCTCTAAAATCGACGCCTCGTACCGTAACCTTTTAGCATCCGCCGGTCCGAAAATCCGGCCCGGGTATCGCCACGAGGCCCCGGACGCCCGCGCGCGGAAGTTTAACGCCGGTACTGGAGAGGTAAGAGTCCTGTAGCAAGCATTACGCGAAAGAGGAGGAGACCGTGGGCAGGCGGAAGAACACCGGCCAGGACGACCGCAACGAGGGGGCTATGGACAAGGCCAAGGGCCGCATGAAGGAGGCGGCCGGTGCCCTCAGCGGAAACAAGGACAAGAAGGCCGAAGGACGCGCCGACCAGCGCAGCGGCACCGCGAAAGAGAAGAAGGGCCACCTGAAAGATCTACTCAAGTAGGTTCAAGGCTCTAGGTGGTTTTGAGGTTTGAGGTATTGAGTCTGGTATAGGAAAGGCCTGGCGGTCAAACGCTAACCGTACCGGATGAACGAGAGGCCCGGGGATTCTGCCCCGGGCCTCTCTGATGTTGGCTACGTTGTGCTGTATCAGCCTGTGCTAGACGTACGACCTTGAAAAGCCTGGAAGCTGGAGCCTCAAAGCCTCCTTACGCGGAGACGGCCTTCAGCTTGCGGTCGAACTGGTCGATCAGGGTCTCGCGGTTCTTGTTGCGCTTCTCGTACTCGCGGACCTCGCGGATCTGGGCGGCGGTGAGCGCGTCGATGTGCTTGGAGATCTCGGCGACGTTCTGCTCGTCGTAGTTGGCGATGGGGAACGACGCGCGGTCGATCTCACCCTCGGCGACGCTCAGACCCT
>CADCUW010000663.1 GCA_902805985.1 uncultured Rubrobacteraceae bacterium | reverse complement strand
GTGGCGGAGATCCGGCGCAAGATCCTGGAAGGGAAGTAGAGATGGCTACGGGATTTTTGACCGACACCACGGTCTGCATCGGCTGCAAGGCCTGCGAGGTCGCCTGCAAGCAGTGGAACCAGCTCCCCGCCGACGGCTACGAGTTTACCGGCGACTCCTACGACAACACGAAACAACTCTCCGGCACCACCTGGCGCCACGTAGCCTTTATAGAGAACCCCAAGAAGAAGCGCCTCACCGGCGACATCGACCTCGTAGCACTTGCCGAGGACGTGACGGAGCCGCTCCCGAACGGGGCCGAGCTCGACGCCCTCGGGCGCTGGGCCTTCATGAGCGACGTCTGCAAGCACTGCGTCGCCGCGCCCTGCCAGCAGGCGTGCCCGACGGGTTCGATCATCCGCAACGAGTTCGACAACGTCTACATCCAGCCGGACATCTGCAACGGCTGCGGATACTGCGTGCCGGCCTGCCCCTACGGCGTCATAACCCAGGCCCCCCACGACGGCCGCGCCTTCAAGTGCACCCTCTGCTACGACCGTCAGGTAGACGGCCTCGAACCGGCGTGCGCCAAGGCCTGCCCGACGAACTCCATCCAGTTCGGCGATGTCGAGGACCTGAAGATCATGGCCGAGAGGCGCGTCCAGGAGCTTCAAGACAAGGGCTACACCCAGGCCTACGTCTGGGGGACGCCGGAGGTCGGGGGGACGGGCGGCATAGACGGCAACCACTCCAAGTTCATCCTCATGGACGAGCCCGAGACCTACAACCTGCCCAAGCACCCGTACCTGCCTCAGGAGAAGGTCAAGGGCGGTGTGATCGCGGGCGCCGTCGCCGCAGGCGTACTCGGCGCCGTGGTTGCCCTGGCGTTCAGGGACTAGGAGCCCCCCGAACGGTGCAGTGGGGCAAGATGGTTCCGGAGCTCACGGTCTCGGACTTCGCCGAGAGCCTCGCGTTCTACACGCGAGGGGTCGGGTTCGAGGTCGCGTTCACGCGCGCCGAGCCAGCCTTCGCGTATCTGGACTTCGAGGGCGCGCAGTTGATGATCTCGGAGTTCCACCAGGACGGATGGAACGTGGCCGGCCTGGCGCGGCCCTACGGCAGGGGCATCAACCTGCAGATCGAGTGCTCCGACGTCGATGGGTTGAGGGAGGAGTTGGCGCGCTCGTCTTACCCCCTCTACCGCGGGATCGAAGAACAGTGGTACGAGACCGGAGACGTGCTCTCGGGCCAGCGGGAGTTCCTGGTCCAGGACCCCGACGGCTACCTGCTGCGCTTCTCGGCATTCCTCGGCGAACGTGAGAAGATAATCCATCAGGCGGATCTTGAGAGGGGAAGCGGTGTCTGACACCACCAGGCAGGACCTGTCGCAGAGCAACGGCCACGTGGGGAATGGGCGGCCCGAAACCTCCCACCACCCGGAGACCGACCCGAAGAGGAAAGACAAGCACTACTACGGCATCCCGCCGATAAAGCACGCGCACTGGACGTGGCAGATCCCGGTCTACTTCTGGATCGGCGGCATCGGCGCGGGTACCCACCTGTTCTCCACGGTGGCCCAACTGCTCGGCCACGAGGACGCGGCCATGAAACGGGTCAGCCGCTACACGGTGCTCGTCACCATGATCCTGAGCCCCATATTCCTGATCTGGGACCTCGGAAGGCCCGAACGCTTCTACAACATGATGCGCATCCTGAAGCTGCGCTCCCCGATGAGCACCCAGAGCTGGTCGCTCCTCACCTTCGGCAACTTCGGCGGCCTGCTCGCCGCCCGCCAGGCCGCCGAGGACGGCCTGCTCGGCCGCAACGCGCTCTCGCGGCTGCTCCTCAGACTGGTACCGGAGCGCCTGCTCTCCGTGCTCGCGCTGCCCTTCGGCCTCTTCGTCGGCTTCAACACCGGCAACCTCATAAGCGCCACCTCGGTACCTATCTGGGCCCGCAACTGGGCGCTGATGGCCCCCACCTTTCTCGCCTCGGGCCTCTCGACGGCGCTCTCGTGGCTCTCGCTCGTGCTGCACCTCACCGGCTCGGGCGAAGCGAAGACCCTGCGTGCTCTGCACCGCGCGGAGAAGGCGACCATCGTCATCGAGGCCGGCCTCATCGCCGCCTCGCTCGTCCGGATGGGCCGCTGGGGCAGGCCCCTCTTCTCGAAGTCGGTCGCCCCGCTCTTCGTCGGCGGCGCGTTGCTCTCCGGCATCGCGGCCCCGGCCGCCCTTCTCTTCTCCGGCAAGGAGACGCGCGGGAAGAGCATCCTCTCCTCGCTGCTCGTTCTG
>CADCUW010000662.1 GCA_902805985.1 uncultured Rubrobacteraceae bacterium | reverse complement strand
GCATCACGTACATGCACATCCCGCCGCTCTTCATGTGCGAGGTGAGCTAGCCCTCAGGGTTAGGGGGTTCTGGAGCGGATCGCCGGCGAACCTGACCGCAAGAAGGCTCCGTCCACCAGACGCGGGACGACGGGGACGGCGTCTCGTGCGAGGCAGAAGCCCAGGTCCCTCTCGTAGCCGAGGCGCCTGATCCTGCGGGCCGCGGTGTTCGTCAGGAGTGCTTTTCTCGGGCGCCCACGGTGTTCCTCTACGATGCGTTCGGCGCGTTCTTCCAGCTTTGCCCCGCCTTCGCGGAGGCGGCTCAGGATCTCACCGGCCGCGGACTCGTCTTCGGAGGACCGGCGGCCCCGCCATCCGCAGCCGACGACCGTAACGCGGGAGTCGGGCGGTGACGAGTGCAGCAACTCTTCCGCGACGGCCCCGGCGTTGACGAAGGCCCCTATGTAGATGGCCGGGGCACCGTGGGCGGCATCGATGATCCTGGTCCCGTTGGTGGATGAGAGGGCGACGGTGGAGCCTGCCGGTATGCGGGCCTCTTCCACCTCCGTCGGGGAGTTACCGAAGTCGAAGCCCCTGACCTTTGCGCTGCCGCGCTCCCCTATGCGGAAGTCGGCGGGGTACCGTTCGGCCTCCTCGATGGAGGCGACGGGCACGACCCGGGCCCCGTGGGCGACGAGAACCGCGATCGTGGTGCTCGCCCTGTAGGCGTCGACGACCACGACCGCCGCACCCTGGCGCGCGGCCCCCCGCGCGCCCTTCTCCCCCGCGCCGTAATCGGCGAGCACGTTAGCCTGACCGTCCCGTCATCCGCGGGATTATACGCGCCGCATCCGGACCGTGGCGCCGTAAAGGCTCTTACGGTTGCGTGGGGTGGGTGCTCTGTTAACCTTTTCCCGTCGATTCTTTGGGAAAGGAAACGAGCATGACTGGTCAGGTAACGCGGCAGCCCGTCGCCGAGGGGGGCGCTCGCACGCCGGTTGGCACCGTCAACGTGGTGGACCCCCACCCGTTGAACTGGCTGTTCATCACGTGGAACACGATGGAGGAGCCGGTCCGCACCGACGAGCGGGGCAACATCGTCGGGGCATGCATGGAGGATTCCCGGTGGGAGGGGAGCACCCTCGTCGTCAAGGTCAGGGAGGGGGTGCGCTTTCAGGACGGCGAGCCGCTGACGGCCTACAGCATCAAGCGGTCTTTCGACGAGGTCCAGAAGTGGAGGGCCCCGCACCCGCCGGGGACGTACCTGAACTTCCACCCGGACACCCGCGTTGTGTGCCCCGACGATTACACCGTGCGCTTCGAGTTCCCCGAGCCCGACGGGCTGGCGCTCGCGAAGTTCCGGGGGTTTCACATCGCGAGCACCCGCTTCTGGGAGGAGGAGGGGTTCGGGTACCGAAAATACGGCACCGGCGAAGGACACTGGTGAGCGATCGACGCTCCGGGCCCGTGGGGCTCGGGACCGTTCACCCTCGTCGAGGGTTTCTCCTCCTGGGAGGCCGAGATCGCGATCATCGAGGCCGAACCTTTTACCTGCACCTGGCTGCCGACGAACCTGCCGCGCAGCGATAGGCTCGTTCTCGAAGCCAACACCGACCACTGGAACAAGGAGCGCGGCCCGCGCCTGGAGAGGGTCGTCTTCCGCAACGACGTGGCGCCCGCCGAGGCGCTCGACCTCGTCTGCGACACCGACGGCGAGATCGACATAGTCACCGAGGTCTCCCCGGCCGACGCCGGGAAGGTAAAGGACTCCGAGCACGCGAACCTCGTCACCATCGACGCCATGCGCGTCGTCTCGGGCCTCGTCAACCGCAACGCGGCGCCCCTGGACGACGTGCGCGTCCGCCGGGCGCTCAACCTCGCCGTTGACCGCGAACGCCTGATCCGGGAGGTCTTCTTCGGCTACGCCCACCCCGTCGCCGCGATGGCGCCGTCGTACTCCTGGGAGTTGCCGGACGACCTCGAGCCCTACCCGCACGACCCAGAGGAGGGCAAGAGGCTCCTCGCCGAGGCCGGGTGGCCGCAGGATCGTGCTTTGAGGCTTGCGACCACGGGCGACGTCGAGGCGGTGGCCCGGCACCTGGCCGATAGCTTCAGGGACTCTTTGGGTATCGAGGTTGACCTCGTGGAGATCCCCGATGAGAATCTTGTGGCCGCGCAGCGGGCGCTCGTCGAGAAGAACCTGCCCGTGCCCTTCGACGTGCTCGTCCACGCCTGGTTCGACCTGGCGGCCGGCTACCCGCCGGCGGTCATCCACCGCGAGTACTTCCACTCCG
>CADCUW010000661.1 GCA_902805985.1 uncultured Rubrobacteraceae bacterium | reverse complement strand
TTCTCCGGCGAGTACGTGGACACCGACGAAGACGGCCTCTACCGCTGCGCCGCCTGCGGCAACACGCTCTTCGACGGCCGCGCGAAGTACCATTCGGGTACCGGCTGGCCGAGCTTCACCGA
The DNA here is from genome assembly GCA_902805985.1 of uncultured Rubrobacteraceae bacterium. GTDB lineage: Bacteria > Actinomycetota > Rubrobacteria > Rubrobacterales > Rubrobacteraceae > Rubrobacter_D. The sequence goes on along the minus strand of CADCUW010000661.1, from coordinate 9,213 downwards.
GGCCGTCTCGCCCGACGCCGTCGAGATCGTCGAGGACCGCTCCCACGCGATGGCGCGCACCGAGGTCCGGTGCGCGCGCTGCCACTCCCACCTCGGACACGTCTTCGCCGACGGCCCGAGGGAGGCCGGCGGGCAGCGCTGGTGCATGAACAGCGTCGCGCTCGACCTCGAACGGCGCTAGCGCAGATCGGGTATCGCCGCTGCGAGAGCTCAATAGGTCCTCGCAGCGGTATCCCGGATAGGTCTCCCCTACCCGGGTCCTCGCCCGAACCCGAACAGCGCTTGGCACCAGGTCCGATTCACAGATGGCGGACCTCGAGGAAACTACCTTCCTCACACCCCGGTGGGCAAGGGCAAACGTGGGAGCCGGAAAACCCGCTACTCACCTCCGTGCAGCGCATTCGCCACGCCTCCCTGATTGCGTGGTTTCTCAAAAGGGGCGTATAGAAGGGTCCCACCCGGAATGTAACAGAGGTTGTATTGGCAACACGTGACGTAAGATCGGCGCCCTGAAAGGAACCCCCATGCCCGACATCCTGTTCGGCCGGTCCCCAAGCTGTCGACCAATCGGGATGAAACGCGGGAGACCAGGGGGTAAGAAATCGGCCGGTTGGGTCGTCTTATAGATGAGGGCCGCAAAGGGGTTCTACTGAGGTAACACGAGGAGGGGATGCCACGGAGGAGATCGCAGCCCCGCGAGGCCAGAGAGGAGCGAGGAGAATCTGAGATACCAGGAGATCGATGAGCAAGATCGGTAACGGGAAAGCTTTGAGCCCTCTTGATCCCAAGTAGGATGCTGGTGAGTTCATCCGCATCCTGCCGGGCGACAAGTTCAGGGTAGAACCCGGTCAGAATGAACGCAGAAGCAACGGAGTCATCAGGAGGAATTCTTGAAGGTACGGGCGAGCGTCAAACCTTTTTGCGACAAGTGCAAGGTGGTACGCAGGAAGGACGTCTTACGCGTGACGTGCGAGAACCCCAGGCACAAGCAGAGGCAGGGCTAAAGGACAGCGAGATTAGCGGGCGTGGACCCATCGCGGGTACCGCCTTCTACGGGGCCGTAGCGTGGTTAGGCTTCATCTTCTCTACGGGGGAGCGGGCCGGCCGGGCAGCCCTCACGCGTGAGGTTAACTTCGGATAACGTGTCTTCTACGACGTACGGTGAACAGTGAAGTGCAAGGGCCGGGGCCGATCGGCCCCGGTCCTTGCCGATCAAAGCCGCTGCCCGCTGGGGCGTCTCGCACACGCCTCCGCCCGCGCCCAAAGGGGACGCGCCGAAAGCTAGCCCGAGAACTCCCCCACCTTCTTCGAAACCGTGAACTCCGGCGGCCCCATCGCCCCGCACATCTTCCTCTTTCCGCGCTGCTGTATGCTCCATTAGCATCAACAGCATGGCATCTAACCATCTAGTAGGTAGCCTCCACTTTAGCCACTGCGGAAGCGTTCGTCGAAATAGCCTCCACCGTGACCGTCAGGGTGGCAGGATCATCGCAGGTCTTGCGGGCGACGCCAACCCGCCACTGCAGGAGCGGCCCGGACGCACAAGCTGTTGGCGCGGCGACAAAAGGGGTATAGAAGCCGAAAAAGAGAGGATGCGCCTCCGTGCTAGCCATGAATTACCGGGGCCCCCATCGGGTCCGCATCGACCAGAAGCCCGAACCGGAGATCCTGCACCCCCAGGACGCCATCGTCAGGGTCACGAGATCCTGCATCTGCGGTTCGGACCTGCACCTGTATAACGGGTCCGTGCCGGATACCCGGGTCGGGATGACATTCGGCCACGAGTTCACCGGCATCGTCGAGGAGACCGGGGACGGGGTAGAGAAGCTGAAGGTCGGCGACCACGTCCTGGTGCCGTTCAACATCGCCTGCGGGAGTTGCGTCTTCTGCCAGCAGGGGCTTTACGGGAACTGCCACGAATCCAACCCCCAGGCCACCGCGGTCGGCGGCATCTACGGCTACTCGCACACCGCTGGCGGATACGACGGCGGGCAGGCCGAGTACGTACGCGTCCCCTACGCCGACGTGAGCCCCACGGTCATCCCCGAGTGGATGGACCCCGACGACGCGGTGATGCTCACGGACGTAGTGCCCACGGGGTACCAGGGGGCCGAGATGGGCGGCATCCAACCCGGCGACACCGTCGTCGTCTTCGGGGCGGGCCCTGTCGGCATCATGTCGGCCAGGTGCGCCTGGCTCTTCGGGGCAGGAAGGGTCATCGTGATCGACTGCGTAGACTACCGCCTCGAGTTCGCACGGAACTACGCGCCGTGCGAGGCCTACGATTTCAGGTCGCTCGAAGACCCGGTGGTGTTCATCAAAGGGACTACGGATTCTTTGGGAGCCGACGTCGTCATCGACGCCGTCGGGGCCGAGGCCGCCGGCAGCGCGCTGCAGACGGTCCTCGGCAGGAAACTGCTCCTGCAAGGAGGGTCGGCCACCGCGCTGCACTGGGCGATCAACTCCGTCAAGAAGGGTGGTATCGTCTCCATCGTCGGCGTGTACGGCCCGGTGGGTACCCACGTCCCGATGGGGAACGTCGTGAACAAGGGCCTCACCATCCGGGCGAACCAGGCCTCGGTAAAGCGGCTGTTGCCGAGGCTCATCGAGCACGTGCAAAGCGGCGTCTTGAATCCCAAGGCGATGATCACCCACCGCGTCCCCCTGGAAGAAGTGTCGGACGCGTACCGGATCTTTTCGGCGAAGCTCGACGACTGCATAAAGCCGGTCCTGATGCCGCCGTCGGCCAGATCTTAGGGAGGAAAGACCATGGAACATACACCGAAAGATTCCTTGCAGGTACTGGGCTGGGGCGTGGACATCGACTCGAAGAACGACCCGACCTACCCCATGAAGCACCGCACCGACGGCGAGCACGCGGGCTACAGCTGGGAGCGCCCACCGCAGCAGCCGCCCACCGTCGAGGTCCTGCGCTCTATCGAGCGCTCTGACCTCACCTCCGCGTTCGGTACGTCGACGCCGCCCGCGGGACCGAGCGGCGCGCTCCGGCGCTTCGCTTTCCAGTACAGCGAATCCAGCTACGGCCACTGGCTGCCCCTGATGCTGGCCGACCGGGTGGGCGTGGCGGAGGGAGTCGTGCAAGATCTCAAGAGCGGCCGGGTCCCGAACGTCCTCGCGGAGCGGGGCTGGAAGGCGGAGTGGAAACACAACAGGACGAGCCTCGCCCGGCGGATCCTCGCCCAGGCGGCCCTGATCTACACCGCCGTCGCCTACTTCAGGAGGAGAAGGGCAGGTTAGTATCGGGGATGACCGCTACGGCCCGCGAGCGACCACGAGGGTCGCCACCGCAAGAACAAACGTGAACGGCGCCCACCCGAAACGCTCCCACGGGCCCGAGGAGGCAAGGTTCATGAGCGCACCAAGCGGCAGAATCAGAGCGAGCGCCCACGTTCCCACCCAGAAGGCGCCGGAAAGTCGATCGCCCCAGTGGCCCGCGCGACCGAGGACAACGAATCCCGCTCAGAGGAAGACGGCCGTAGAGACCAGGCTGACGACGCGAAGCTCCGGTGGAAGCGTCCCCTCGTTGAAGCCGCCTAGCGCAGCTCTGCCCCATGGGGCACCCAGTGCCAATAGGAGCTGAAAGACTGCGACCACGCCGAAGCCTGCCGCCGCCACCCTCGCGGTTCGCTGAGCAGTCGCCGCGGAGAATGTAGGGAACCTTCGCGAACCCGTTCTCGTCATGCGGCGTCCACGGGGGCCGGGCGTACGAGCCCTGGATCCGTCACCTGTCCGTCAGGACTCTGTGACTCAGGAGCGAATCCCTTGATGGCTCTATGGAACAGCCAGACGATGAGCAACGCTTCACCGACGAACGTGAACACGCTGAAGGTGAACGCGAAGTCCGGCCGTCGCGGGACGTGTGTCAGACGGTGACGGCGACCTTTCCTCGGGCGTGTCCCCCTCCTACGCGGCCGACCGCCTCGGGAGTTTCGCTCAGCGGGTAGGTCCGGTCGATGACCGGCGTGACCTTGCCGGCCTCGATCAGCTCCTTGAGGGTTACCAGATCCTCGAGCTTCGGCGACACGAGAAACGGCCGCAGCCTGTGGCCCACGAACCGGTCCAACACGTGCGCGCCAACCACGCGGCCGCCGTTTGCGAACCAGCGATTGTCGAATCCCCCGCCGTTGGGCACGAGCGTCCCCGTCAGGGTGAGCGCGCGCCGGAGGTCGGACAAGGAATGGTTCGCCACGTTGTCGAGGATGAAGTCGTAGCGCCGATCCTTGCGCGTGAAGTCCTCACGGGTGTAGTCGATGACGTGATCGGCGCCGATCGCTCGGACCAGGTCCACGTTCCTCGTGCTGCACACGCCGGTCACCTCGGCGCCAAGCGCCTTCGCGATCTGCACCGCGAAGGTGCCGATACCCCCGGAAGCGCCGTTGATCAGGACCTTCTGCCCGGCCCGAACTTTGCCGTGATCTCGAAGGGCCTGGTGGGCGACGAGCCCGGCCATGGGAACGGCGGCGGCCTGCTCGAATGTCAGGTTGGCAGGCTTGGGCGCCAGCGCGTTTTCGGAGACGGCCGCGTACTCGGCGAAGGCCCCACCGAGCCCGCCGCACCAGCCGAAGACCTCGTCACCGGGTTGCATCCGCGTCACGCCGGCGCCAACGGCCTCGACCGTCCCCGCCACATCCGTCCCTCGGACGGCTTTCTTTGGCTTGCGCAGCCCGTAGACCGGGCGGGCTATGTATGGCAGGCCGCTCATGACCGCCCAGTCGGCCGGGTTCACGCCGGCCGCGTGCACGTGAACTAGTATCTGGTCGACTTCGATCTTGGGCTTGTCGACGTCTCTGAGTTCCAGGACATCGGGTGATCCGTACTCGTCTTGAACGATGGCCCCCATGGTGCCTTGGTGAACAGAGTTGGGTTTCGTTAACATGGTCGCGTTTCCTTGCTCCCGCCCATAGAAAGGCAGGGTAAGTTGGAGGTAGCTGGCCCCGGTCTAGAAGGAGGGCAGGTAGCGGTCCTACGCCCTAGCGCGACTCTCTGCTTGCCACGTAACGATTGCAATATACTCCTTGCGAGAAGGACACGTATCACGCAAATGAGCTAGATATGAATATTCCTCGTCGAACTTCGGAGAACCCCCTCAGCGCGAACTTCCGAGAACACCTTACAAAAACTGTCTGAAAAGTCCCTGGCGGCCCACAGGGCTACGCTGTGGGCCGCCAGGGAGGGGCTTCTCACTCCATTTTGACCTCTTTACACCCTCCAGATCCATGTTCGGAGCAGTGCTCACACTCTTTTCAGAAAGCTTCCACACACCCTGCTGAGTAGAGGGGCAGTCCTTCAGCCCGCTGTGCGGTAGCGGAGGTAGACCGTTTCGCTACCGAGACGCCGCTCGTCCAGCAGTTCGAGCCCCACGCGGACGCCCTCGGGGAGGGCCCGCTTGCCTCCGCCCACCACGACGGGCGCAAGGAACAGGTGGCACTCGTCCACCAGCCCGGCCCGAAACGCGTGGGTGGCGAGGTCGGGACCGCTCACGGTGAGGTCCCGCCCCGCGGACGCCTTTAGCCGCCGGACCGTTTCGGGGTCGAAGTCCCGTTCCAGCCGCGTCTTGGAGGTGGAGACGGCCTCCAGCGTCCCCGAGTAGACGACCTTGTCGGCAGCCTGCCAGATCTCGGCGAAGTCGCGCATGAGGGGGAACTGCTCGGCGATGGATGGGTCGGTCTCCCAGCCGACCATCATCTCGTACATTAGGCGCCCGTAGAGGTAGGTGCCGATGGGCCGGATGAGCTCGTTGATAAAGGCGTGCACCTCCTCGTCCGGCACAGCCCAGTCGAAACCGCCGTCTTCGTCCGCTATGTAGCCGTCGAGTGACGCTATCGCCGAGTAGATGAGCTTCGCCACAGCAGACCTCCCTGATAGTGGACCCCATCGCGTTTCGCGACCAGCAGACGAAGGGTAGGTCACCGTCCCCGCAATCCAACCGGTATTCCCGAGGGACTTCCGAGAAGGGATTCTAGGAAGGCGGGTAGGACGCGTCTTTGGCCCGCTGGGCCGCCCGATGTTCCGGTTCGGTTACGGTTCGGCGGCAGACCGGCCACACCCCGGAAACGGTTCGGTAACACCACCCAAAACTAGTCCATTTGCGTGATACCGCCACCTTCCTGACCCCTCAGAGTGTTCCTCACAGGCACCCGGAGAGGCCGGGGCCACGGACCGAAAAGGGGCACGACATGAGGCGGACGACGATGGTGGTTCTGACGGTGGCGGCGCTCCTGGTGACGCTCTCGGGGGCGGCCTTCGCGGCGACGCTCTCCGGCACCAGCGGGGGCGACCTGATCAGGGGCACATCCAACGACGACACGATCAGGGGTCTGGCGGGCAACGACGCGCTGCATGGCCTCGGGGGCGACGACACCCTCTGGGGCGGCGCCGGCCACGACGGCCTCTACGGCGGGGCTGGCATCGACATCATCCACGGCGGCGAGGGCGACGACCGGGCCGAGGAGCGCAAGGTCTTCGGGGGGTCGGGCGGGGACGTCATCTACGGCGAGGGTGGAGAGGACGCGCTGTACGGCGGTCCCGGGAGCGACCTGATCACCTCCACGGGCGACGGCGCCGGCGACTATGTGGACTGCGGCGGGGGCGTGGACATCGTCGAGGAGTCGGGAGCATCAGACCGCAAGCTCGACCGCTTCGTCAACTGCGAGAGGTTTGTAAACTAGCCGCCCCGAACAAACGACCTACACGAAGAGGAGGGCCGGGGGTTCGCTCCCGGCCCTCCTCTTCGTGCCCCGGACTTCTTAGAACCCCTCAAGAGACTGTCTGAAAAAGCGGCGCCGGACCACCTACGGTCCGGCCCATAGCGAGCAAGGGATACCCGAGTGACCTGTCTGACGCCGAATGGTCGCTGCTGAGGCCGCATCTCCCGGCACCGAAGAAGCGGGGCCGTCCGAGGATCCACAGCCCGCGCGAGGTCTGCAACGCCGTCTTCTACGTGCTAAAGACCGGTTGCCAGTGGAGGATGCTGCCCAAAGTCTTCCCGCCCTGCAAGACGGTATTCCACTACTTCAGGAAATGGCGCATCGACGGGGCTTGGGAGCGAATGAACCGCGTCCTACATCGGCGGTTGAGAGAGAAGCTCGGCCGAGATCCCGAGCCCAGCGCGGGCATCGTGGACGCGCAGTTCGTGAAGACAAGCGGGGTGGGCGGCGAGCAGAGGGGCTTCGACGGCGGCAAGAAGGTTCGAGGCCGCAAGCGCCACATCCTCGTCGATACCGAGGGACTCGTGGTCGAGGCCCCGCTGCACAGCGCCAGGGTCCCCGACCAGGACGGCATAAGGCGCCTGCTCGACCCGGTGCGAGATCGCCTACCCCGCCTCTCGTATCTGTGGGCGGACGCCGGATACCGGGGCCGTGGCAAGGGGTGGGCGGAAGAGGCCTTGGGCGTGGAGGTCGAGATCGTGAACCGCTCCACCAAGCCGCCGCCGGAGAAGGTCTTGAGGATCTGGGCCAGGGAGTGGTTCAAGGAGGGCAAGAAGGTAGATCTCAAGAAGCTGCCCGAGCGTCCGGCCTTCGAGAAGCTGCCGCGACGATGGGTCCCGGAGCGCACCTTCGCCTGGATCTCCCACAACCGGAGGATGGCCAAGGACCACGAGCGGCTGTGCTCGACGGGAGAGGCCTTCGTTCACTTGGCCATGGCGCGCCTGATGGCGAGGAGGCTCGCCCGCGCGAAACATCACAGTAACGGCGGGGGCGCACGGGCCGCCAGGCCCTAGCGGCTCCACCGAGGGGCATGCGGAATGCGGGTGTTCCGTATAGACACACGGCTCCGCCATCGGCCAGCGGGGGATGTCCGGGCACCATCGGAACACAGACCCAAGTCCCCGTAGTGAACGCCGTACACATTCCGTATCCTTTCTGCGCCGAGGAGACGTATTGTCGACGGCGAGGTAGTGCGGCCGGCCGCGCGTCGGCCGGTAACCGGTAGAGGAGGTCATCATTACGCACACATCGACCACCACCGCGGCGGTCGGTACACGATGACCGCCCCCGCCTCAGTCACCATAACGCCGGTCTTCGTTGCCGACCTGCTCGCCGAGGGCGAGCGGATGCCGCTCTACGTGCACGTCATCGACCATCCCGACGCGCGCGTGCTGGTCGACACCGGCATGACGGAGCCGCACCCGGCGGTCCAAGCCGCCCTCGACCCCAGCCTCCGGCCGCTGAGCGAGCAGGACTTCGATCTCGCCGGCGTCGACATCGTCGTCAACACGCACCTGCACGCCGACCACTGCGGCGGCAACCACCTCTTCGCCGGCAGGCCGTTCTACGTCCAGCGCCGGGAGCTCGACGACGCGCTCGGCGAGGACGGCTACACCATCCGCGAGTGGGTCGAGGCGCCCGGCGTGCGGTACGTGCCGGTCGACGGCGAGCTCGAGCTGCTTGCCGGGCTCCGACTCGTCCCGGCGCCCGGCCACACACGCGGCATGCAGGTGGTCGTCGTCGAGACCGGCGGGCGTCCGGTCGTCGTCGGCGGCGACGTAGCGGTGTGGCACGGCGAGTTCGACGAGCCGCCCACCGAAGGCCGGCTGCGGGTGCGCGCGCTCGACCCCGAGCTGGTCTGGCTCGCGCACGAGCACGAGCCATGGCGACCCCGCACCGTCTGAGGCATCACGCCGGCGCTCTCTGGGTCGTCGGGTGGCACGTAACGATGGGTCTTGTCGAAGAAGACGATTGTGATCGTGCATGACGATTTTCAGACAGTCTCTCTCCGCAGTTGGGTAAATAAGGCGATGAGTAGCGCTGAAGCCCACGACCCGGCCGTTTCCGGCTGGAGGCACCGGACTAGGAGGTCCGGACCCTTCGTCCGGACCTCCTAGTCGTTGTGGTCGTTGGTTCTGCCCGCGTGCGGAGGGGCGAACCGGCATGCATGCTACCTGAAGAACTCCTCGCAGTTGACGAAGCGGTCGAGACCCTGGTCCGCCCCCTTCCTCACGGAGTCCACCCCGCCCCCGCAGTCCACAAAGTCGCCCGCGCCGTCGCCGGTTGAGATCACGGTGTCGTCGCCGGGGCCGCCGTAGAGGGCGTCCTCTCCGCCCTCGCCGTAGAGGACGTCCCCCCCGGCGCCGCCGTGAACCGCTCGCTCCTCTGCCCTGTCGTCCCCGTTGCCGCCGTGGATGATGTCGATGCCAGCCCCGCCGTAGAGGCCGTCGTGGCCCTTGTTTCCGTAGAGGAAGTCGTCGCCGCC
>CADCUW010000660.1 GCA_902805985.1 uncultured Rubrobacteraceae bacterium | reverse complement strand
CGTCTCGAACGCCCTGCGCCACACCCCGGCCGACGGCACCGTGGCCCTGCGCGCCGCCCGGCAGCGGTGCGCCTGCACGTCGCGTTCGGCGCCGTCCTGATCGGGATGGGCGTCCTGGTGTTTACCAACAAGCTCAGCCTGCTCGCCAACTTCCGGCTACTCAACGAGGTGTTGCTATGAGACTGCTCGCTCCCCGTCCAATCCTGCTCGCGCTGACGCTGGTGCTCGTCGTCGGCGCCATCGTGTTTATCGAGTTCCGGCTCGACGCGGGCGCCAGCACGAGCGCGGCCGGTGCGCAGGTGGAGCCGCAACCGGCGGAGAAGCAACCTAGACCGGACCCACAAACCACCAAGAAAGCCAGCGGCAAGACGGCCATGTCTAGCGAAAAGAAGATCGTCTCCGAGCCCGCAGGCGAAACCGAGAAGCCGGCTTCCCCGGAGCGGGCGGAGGATGAGAAGCAAGATCCGGTCATCTCCGACGCGGAGCGGATCTCCGGGAAAGAAGACGAGTACCCGCGGGCGGAGGAGATCTCCAACCCGTCCGGCTTCGTGAACGCGGACGGCTTCTCCGTAGAGGATGCCGCCGAGGAGAACGTCGTTCTGCTGGAGTTCTGGAGCTACACCTGCTTTAACTGCCAGAACGTCCAGCCCCATCTAAACGTCTGGCACGAGGCGTACGCAGACGACGGGTTGCAGGTCGTAGGCGTCCACACGCCGGAGTTCGGGTTCGAGCGGGAGTACACCAACGTGGAGGCCGCCGTGCGGGAGGCGGGCATCGAGTACCCCGTCGTGCTGGACAACGGCTACGCCACGTGGGACGCCTACGACAACCGCTACTGGCCCGCCATCTACCTGATCGACGCCGACGGCTTCGTCCGCTACAAGCACTTCGGCGAGGGCGCCTACGGCGCGACGGAGCAGAAGATCGAGGATCTACTCGCCGAGATGGACCGCGTCTCGGGCTGACCGATCCAGGACCAGGGAACGTCCCCACGTAGCCCGGCGCCCCGTCTCGGGAGCGCACCGGGGCGCCGGGCTGGCGGCTACTGCGAAGGGCGGGAGATATGCTCGCCCGGGGCCGGGAGTTCGGCCCCGTCGTCGTCTTCGCGCGGGTTCCAGAGGTTGCGCAGGTGGTAGCTCAGAAGCAGGAACAGGCCGCCGAAACCGAGGAAGAGGAGGACGCGCCACAGCGGGTCCAGCGCGGCGAGGTCCCACAGGAAGAGCTTGGCGACCACGAGGAAGAGCGTCGCGACGCCGCCCCGGATGAGGTAAGCGTGGTCCCGGCGCAGCCCGCCGACGAACAGGGCGGCCCCGGCGAGGCCCCAGGCGACGGTGATGTAGGCGTCCGGGGAGCCCGGCAGCATCTCAAACTCCCGCCAGAGCCAGGCGAGCAGGGCTGCGTGGGCGGCGAGCCGATAGGCGAGAATGACCTTGCCGCCACCGACGGTCCAGGAGCAAACCAGGATCAGAGACAAGACGACCAGATCTGCGAGCCCCGGGAGGTTGAACACGGCCGTCCCGGAGTCTCCCGGGAAGCCCATCCCCGCAGCGAGCCTGCCGGCGAGCCACAGCCCGACGAAGGCGGCAAGGGCGTGCGCCCCGCCCGTCGTCCCCCACTCCGGACGCCGCCGCGAGAGCAGGTGCAGCCCCACGGCGTAGAGCGCCAGCGCCGCGAGCGCGTAGGACCCGTCGACCAGGTATACGAACTCGCGCAGGAGCAGGCCCGCCACGGCCGCGTGCCCGAAGACCCGGTACACCCGCCGCACCTCCGGCTGTCCTATAGCGGTGGATGACGCGAACACGAGGGCCACGATGGCGAGGCTTACGAGCGCGTGCGCGTTGAGGAACGGGATCAAGGTGTACGTATCGAAGAGTCGGTCCAACGTCCCGCCCAAGAGCAGGGGCAGACTCCAGGCCCCCACGATGGCGAAGAGCGCGTGACCTATAAAGGAGACGACCCTGTCAGAGAGTCTTCTGGCGAGGAAATGCAGCGCGGCTGCCTCGGCGGCCAGTACGAGCAACAATGTCTCCCCCTCCAGCAGGAGGACCAGCGAGAGCGTGGCGAACAGGAGCGCCGCGATGGCCTGCGTGTACGGAACACGCCCCCCGCGCTCGACGCGCCGGAACCCGGCCCAGGCGAGGCCGTGGGAAGACGCGATGCCGATCGCCACCAGGCCCATCGTCGTGCCCGCGGGGCTCCACAGCAGTTGCGTCATCCAGAGCAAGACCAGCGACGCGGCGAAGGAGATCAGGCGCGCCGGGGTTACCTCGTTCAAGAGACGTTCGTTGCCGGCCACGAACGCGCGCACCGGAGCCCCGAGCTCCGGAACCCCGAGCTCCGGAACCCTCCAACGGCCCGGGTTCGCGGAGCGAAGCGCCTCCCTGGCGGAGGGCACGAGCCACAGCGAGATCCACCCGAACACGGCCCCGACCTGCAACGCCACCCCATCCGCCACGGGCGGCGCGCCTACCGAAGCGACGCCAGCGTAGCCGGTGACCAAAACAGTCCAATAACCTGCGAACGTGATGAGCAGGAGCGAACGCCACCCCTTGAAGAGATACATCCCCATCGCCCCGGCCAGGACGAGCCCGGCATAGAGGACGAGGCCGCCGAGGGCTCCCTCCCCGTCGTAGAGCAGGAACGGCGTTGCGAGGCCGCCGGAGACCCCGATGACGGCCAGCGCGGCCCCGCCCTGGCGCAAGGCCAGCGCAAAGGCGAGCAGGGTAACGGCCGCCATGAACGCGAACGCCGCGGGGTGGGAGAACACGCCGAGCATCCCGTACGCCGCGAACCCTGTGATGTAGTACGTCCCGATCCCACCCCCGAGCACCACTTGCGCAAAGGCCCGCCTGCCCGCGTAGACGCGCAGCCCGACCCACACGAGCGCGCTCCCGAGCGTGATGCCGAGGCCCACCCGAACCACCGGCGTCAGCAGCACCTGGAGCCATCCTCTATCCCACGAGAACTTGAACAGGAACACCACGCCCATGAGGAAGAGAGCGATGCCGACCTTGTTCATCCACCACTCCCACCGCCTCAAGTTCGTAAGCTCGAAGGGCAACCGCAAGCCCTGCCAGGCGCCCTCGGAGGACCGATTCGTCTCTGTCCCCCACAGGAGACCCTCCGGCACCCCCTCCGGCACCCCTGATCCCGGGACGGCCACGGGGTCTTCTCGGGAAGTGACCGAGGCCCCGGGGGACGGTTCGACCCGTTCCGGGACCGTACCTTGCATGAACAGCGCCAGGCGCGACCGGAGACGCTCCAACTCACGGTCGTGGCCCTCGACGTCGGCCTCCAGGCGCCGCACGCGCTCCTCCAGGTTTCCTCCACCCTCGCGCATCATCTTCCGTCCTCCCTTCGGGGCGCATCCTCCGCCATAGCAGCTTCCCGGTCAGCGTCGCGGAGCGCTTCTTCCAGAAGATCCGGCAGCCCCCGCAGCTCCCCCAGGGCCGCGACGGGGTCGCCCGCCACCGACGTCGAGGCGGCGGCGAACCGGCGCCAGAACTCTCGCACCGGGGCGAGATCCCGAGCCGAGGCCACCGCCCGCTCCCTCTCGGCGAGCCGGATCGCACCCGGACATAGCGCCGAGATCCTCGCCTCGGCCACCCGCCTCAGGTGCGCGTCCTCGACCGAGTCCGGCAACTCCGGCTCCGCGTACCCTCCACAAGAGACGACGACCCAGAGCGCTAAGACCACGACCCCGATCCCCACCAACAAAACGACCACCGCAACACCCCCACACTCGATCCCGGTTACTTACGTCGTATATTTACGATGTAAGTTAACAGGAGTCAGGGGGTGTCGCCAGGGGCAGGAGAGCCTGCTTAACGAGATTTAATCTGGTCCCGCGAGTTTCTTCGCGGTGGCCTGCCTACGGCAGCGCGGCCATCCTCGACACGAGAGATGGGTCTCGCATCGCCGCCTCCCCGACGAGCACCGCGTCGGCCCCGGCGGCGCGCAGGCGGCGGGCGTCCTCGACGGACTTGACCCCGCTCTCGGCGACGAGGGTCGCGCCGGCGAGCTTCGGGGCGAGCCTCTCGAACGTACCGAGGTCGACGGTGAAGTCGCGCAGGTTCCGGTTGTTGACCCCGATGACGCGGGCGCCGGACTCGAGGGCGAGGTCCGCTTCTGCTTCGTCGTGGATCTCCACTAGCGGCGTCAGGCCGAGCTCGACCGCTAAAGAGACGTAGCGGGCGAGCGTGGCCGCGTCGAAGAGGGCCGCGATCAGGAGGACGGCGTCGGCACGGGTGCCGGCCTCGAGGACCTGCGCCTCGTCCACGGTGAAGTCCTTGCGGATCACCGGGAGCGCGGTGCTGTTCCTGGCGGCGTCGAGGTCTCTGAGGGAGCCCTTGAATTGGTCCGGTTCGGTCAGGACGGAGAGGCAACTCGCGCCCTCCCGCTCGTATCCGATGCCCCACTCGGCCGGGTCCACCTCGCGGATGGGGCCGGCGGAGGGTGAGGCGCGTTTTATCTCGCTTACGACGGAGAGGCCGGTCTTGGCGAGCGCGGCGGCGAAGTCGCGTCTCTCGAAGAGAAGCGCCTCCTGGTAGAGGGCGTTGAGGTCCGTGCCGTCGCGGAGCTCGCCGGCGCGGAGGAGGGCGGCTGCTGCGAGCTCTTCGAGCACGGTCGCGCGGCTCACGGGGTGCCGGTCTTGCGGCGGGTGGCCTTTACGAAGACTTCGAGGGCCTTTTCGGCCGATCCGGTCTCTATGGACCTCTCCGCCCGGCGGACGCCGTCCTCGACGGAGTCGGACTTGCCCGAGACGAAGATCGCGGCCCCGGCGTTCAGCAGGATCACGTCGCGGGCGGCGCCGGTCTCCCTGCCGGAGAGCACGTCGCGCAGGATGCGGGCGTTGAGGTGGGCGTCGCCGCCGAGAAGCCCGTCGGGCGCGTGCCGGGAGAGGCCGAAGTCTTCCGGGGAGACCTCATACTCCCTTATCTCCCCGTCCGAGACCTCGGCGACGACCGTCTCCGCGCTCGTCGTGATCTCATCCATCCCGTCCCTCCCGTGGACGACGAGCGCCCGCTCCGCCCCGAGGTCCAGCAACGCCTCTGCCACCGGCCGCACGAACGCCCCCCCGAAGACCCCGACGAGCTGGCGCCTGGACCCGGCGGGGTTGGTGAGGGGGCCGAGCAGGTTGAAGATGGTCCTGAAGGGCAGCTCGGCCCGCACGGGGGCGACGAAGCGCATCGCCGGGTGGTGCGTGCGGGCGAACATGAACCCGATGCCGGCCTCCTCGATGCACCTGGAGACCTGCTCGGGCGTGAGCTCTATCTCGGCGCCAAGCGCCTCCAGCACGTCCGCACTCCCGGCCCGGCTCGTCGCCGCCCGGTTGCCGTGCTTGGCGATGATGACGCCGGCGCCGCGCGCCACGAAGGCGGCGGCGGTCGAGACGTTGATGGTTCCCTTGGCGTCGCCGCCGGTCCCGCAGGTGTCGACGACGCCGGGCGGCGCCTCGACTGATGCTGCGAAGCGGCGCATGGCGCGGGCGAAGCCCACGATCTCGGGCACCGCCTCGCCCTTCACCCTGAGCGCGGTCAGGAGCGCCGCCGTGGCCGCCGGGGCGACCGTGCCCTCCATGATCTCCTCCAGCGCCCGCTCGGCCTCGCCCTCGGTAAGGGCCTCTCCCCCGGCCGCCTTGCGCAGCGTCTCGCGGAGCACGGCTACCCTTCCAGGAAGTTCTTGAGCAGGTCGCGCCCGTGGCGGGTCAGGACGCTCTCCGGGTGGAACTGGACGCCCTCGACGGGGAAGTCGCGGTGGCGAACGCCCATGATGGTGCCGTCGGGCGTGCGGCTCGTCACGACGAGGCAGTCTGGCATGGACTCTGGCTCTATCACGAGCGAGTGGTACCTCGTCGCCTCGAAGCCCTGGTCGAGGCCAGCGTAGACGCCCTCGCCGTCGTGCAGGATCTTCGCGGTCTTGCCGTGGACGGGCTCGCCGCGCACGATCCTGGCCCCGAACGCCTGACCGATAGACTGGTGCCCCAGGCACACCCCGAGAAGCGGCGTCTCTCCCCCAGACTTCTCGATAAGCTCGACGGAGATCCCGGCCTCGTTCGGCGTGCAGGGACCCGGCGAGACGACTATCCTGTCGGGGTGGAGATCGGCCACCTCTTCAGGCGTTACCTCGTCGTTGCGGCGCACGAGGACCTCGGCGCCGAGCTCCCCCAGGTACTGGACGAGGTTGTACGTAAAGGAGTCGTAGTTGTCTATGACGAGAACCCGCATGAGCCCCGGAATTCTAGCTGATAAGGCCCGGACGAACAGGCGGACCGGCTCATGACCCTGCTCCTGACGGAAGATCAGGTCGAAGATCTCCTCGACATGCCCGCGACACTGGACGCCGTCGAGGCCGTCCTGCGCCAGCAGGCCGAGGGCCGGGCCACCAACCGCGCCCGCCGCCGCGTCGCCCTCCCGAAGAGCGGCCTGAACGTCATGTTCGCCGGCGCCCCCGAGATAGACGCCCTGGGCCTGAAAGCCTACACCGTCGCCAGGGGCGGCGCCCGCTTCTACACGATGCTCTTTGACCCGGAGAACGGGGAGCTCCTCTCCATCCTCCAGTCCGACCGCATGGGCCAGATGCGGACCGGTGCCGCGACCGGCGTCGCCACGAAGCACCTCGCCCGCGAGGACGCGAAAACGCTTGGCATCTACGGAGCAGGCTGGCAGGCAGAGAGCCAGCTCGAGGCCATAGCAGCCGTCCGGGACCTCGAGCGCGTCATCGTCTTTAGCCGCAAGGAAGAGTCGCGCAAGAGGTTCGCCGAGAAGATGGGCGAGAAGCTCGGGTTGGATATAGAGACCACCCACGCCGCCGAGGAGCCGGCCATCCAGGACATCGTGGTGACCGTGACCTCGTCGGCCGAGCCGGTGCTCCACGGCGAGTGGCTCAGGCCGGGGACGCACATAAACGCCGCAGGCTCCAACTTCCTGTTCAAGAGCGAGATCGACCGCGAGGTAGTCAGGCGCGCGGCCTTCGTCTGCGCCGACTCGCGCGAGGAGCTCGGCCTCGAAGCCGGGAACCTGATGCCCTCCCTCGAGACCGGCGCCCTCCTCCCCGAGGCCGTCTACGAGCTCGGCCAGGTCATCGCCGGCCACGTCCCTGGCCGCCAGAGCCCCGAGGACATAACCCTCTTCGCCAGCCAGGGCCTCGCCCTGGAAGACCTCGCCGCCGCCCGCGTGGTCTACGACCGCGCCATCGAGCGAAATGTCGGCCAGAAGATCGAGTTCTAGGTTCTCCAGGCTCTGAGGTCGCCTCCGAACCTGGCTTCAGGGCGATGCCGTAGATTCTCGAACGACGAGCCGGGTCTGCAGCGTCTTCGGGGCCTCCGGCTCCTCCCCGCCGAGCCTGGCGACGAGCAGACGGCCGGCGAGGAGGCCCTTCTCGACGTGGTCCTGGTGGACGGTGGTGAGCGGGGGGTTGAAGCGGGTGGCCTCGGGGACGTCGTCGAAGCCGACGACGGAGAGGTCGCCGGGCACGGAGAGGCCCATCTCCCTGGCGGCTTCGACGGCGCCGAACGCGAGCTGGTCGCTGTTCGCGAGCAGCGCGGTAGGGCGCGGGTCCATCCCGAGCAGGAACCTGGTGGCGTCCGCGCCTTCTTCGGGGATGTTCTCGGGACACTCGTAGACGGGGACGGACTCCCACGGCACGCCCGCGCCCTCGACGGCGCTCCTGTACCCCTCGAGACGCAGACGCGTAGACCTGAACGCCACCCGCGCCTGTCGGTCAGGACCCGCCAACCCGCCCACGGGCTGCGGGGCGAGCTCGAAGGAGATCACCCCGATGCGCCGGTGGCCGAGCCCGACGAGATGCTCCGCGGCGGCGCGGGCGCCACCCTCATCGTCGATGCCGACGCGGGACATGCCCTCCGCGAGAACCTCCGGCGGGTCGTCGACGAGCACGGCCGGCAGCCGCCGGTCGCGGACCGCCCCGATCATGCGGTCGCCCTCGGCCATGCAGTAGACGACGAAGCCGTCGACCGCGGCGGCCCTCACGGCCTCAGGGTCGTGGTGCCCGGAGATGGATCCCGGCACGAGCAGGAGCCCGAGCCCGGCCTCCTCTGCCGCCCTGGAGACGCCCTCGAAGAAGAGCACCGCCGCGGGGTCGGCGAAGGCGTAGGAGAGCCTGTCCGCGTAGAGCACACCGATGGCCCCCGCCCGACCACGCCTCAAGCCCCTCGCGGTCGGGTCGGGACCCGCGTAACCGAGCCGCCGGGCAGCCTCCATCACCCTCCCGCGCACCTCCTCAGAGAGCTGATCCGGCCGGTTGTACGCGTTCGACACCGTCGCCGGGGACACCCCGACCTCGGCCGCCACCTCCTTCAAGGTGGCCCGCCGCCTCCCCTCCCCTTCTCTCGCCTTGACGCCCATAGGACCCATATGATACCTTCTTAAACGATTAAGTAAAACGATTCAGAGGGGCGGTGGGGCGTGGTAGGACTTATGGATGTGCGGGAGCAGGTGGACCTGGACTACGCCCGCGCCCGCAGGAGGGCCCTTATCGGCAGGTTGATGGCCTGGATCGGGAGTAGGTGCGCGGGGTTGTGCGCTTTTGAGGAGGCGCGGCGGGAGCGGGGTGCGGAGAACCGGCGCCACCTCGGCCGCAGGACGGTGAAGGTTGGCCGGGTGGTGGGCAGCGTGGGCCGGTGGCGGGAGTTCGACGGCGGGTTCATGCCCACGCGGGCCAGCGCGGGGCGGTGGAAGAGGGTTGACCTCGCGTTCCGGACGGGTCGGGATCTCCCACCCGTCGTCCTGTACAAGCTCGGCGACGATTACTACGTCGTCGACGGCAACCACCGCGTCAGCGTGGCGCGGTTCGAGGGCGTCGAGATGATCGACGCCGAGGTCACCGAGTTCTACCCCTCCCGGCGCGCGAACGTCCCGGCGCTCACGGCTTGATCGGGGCGCCCGGCCAAGACCTCCGGTCCGCGCGGCGCGCGGTGCTCGCCGTCTTCGCGCTCAACGGGTTCGCGCTCGGGGGCTGGTTCGTCAGGATACCGGCGGTGCAGGAGAGACTGGGGCTCGGGGAGGGGCTGCTAGGTGTCGCGCTGCTCGGGACCGCCGTCGGTGCGCTGGTGGCGATGACGGCGGTAGGCGCCCTTATCTCCCGGTTCGGCAGCAGGCCCGTGGTCGGGGTCTCGGCGGTGCTGCTCGCGATCTCCCTGCTGCCGCTGGCCATAGCACCCAACCTGCCCGTCCTCATCGCGGCGCTCGTGCTGGTTGGCGTTGGCAATGGCGCGCTCGACGTCTCCATGAACGCCCACGCCGTAACCGTCGAGGAGCGCTACGGGCGCAGGGTAATGTCCTCCTTCCACGCCGCGTTCAGCTTCGGCGCCCTCGGCGGCTCCGTGGTCGGCGGCCTCGTCGCCG
>CADCUW010000659.1 GCA_902805985.1 uncultured Rubrobacteraceae bacterium | reverse complement strand
AGACCCCTTCGCCCACCGGCTCCTCTTCGAGAGGTTCCTCCACGTGGGGCGCGAGGATCCTCCCGATGTTGACCTGGACTTCTGTTCGGAACGCCGGGACGCGGTGCGCTCGGAGCTGATGCGGCGCCACTCGGGGGCCGGCGCCGCCGTCGCGGCCACCGCCAACACGCTCTCCCTCCGGGGCGCGGTTCGCGTGGCCGGCCGCGCCCTCGGCTACTCTCCCTCGGAGGTCGACGCGCTGGCGAAGCACGTGCCGCGCAGGGTCAGGGACCGCGACAGGCTCGTCCACTACCGGTCGGACTGGGACGCCGCCCTCTCCTCGCCGGCGATGCGCGGCCACCCCCTGCAGGACAGGCAGCGCTTCGGCCTGCTGCTGGAGCTGGCCGAAGACCTTGAAGGGAGGCTCCACCAGCCCGGCACCCACCTGGGCGGGCTGGTCCTGGGGACCGCCGGCATGCACCTCTCGGAGATAGCCCCGCTGGAGCCCAGCGGCACGGAGGGGCTGGTCCGCGTGCAGCTGGACAAGGACGATTTGGAGGCCGTGGGGCTGCCGAAGCTCGACCTGTTGGGGCTCAAGACCCACACCGCCCTCTCCAAGGCCGCCGGCATGGTCTCGGGGAGGCTCGGCCGCAAGGTAGATCCCCTCGCGCTTCCCCCGGACGACGCCGCTACGTACCGGATGATTAGGGACGGCGACACGGTCGGGGTCTTCCAGCTGGAGTCGCCGGGGCAGATGAGCCTGCAGAGGCGCCTGGGCGCCAGGAGGATCCAGCACATCGTCTCCGGAGTCGCCCTCTTCCGCCCCGGCCCCCTGGAGGCCGATCTGGTCACCACGTACGTCGCCAGGAAGCAGGGCCGCGAGCCCGTCTCCTACCCGCTCACCGAGATCGAAGAGATCTTGCGAGAAACGTACGGGGTGCTCATCTACCAGGAGTCCGTCATGGAGGTGGCCTCGGCCCTCACCGGCTGCACCTTCGCCGAGGGCGACCGATTGAGAAGGGCCATGACGAAGGACAGGGGACCAGACGCGATGGAGAACCTCCGCTCCTGGTTCGTCGGCCGGGCGGTCCGGAGGGGTGTGGACCGGGGGAAGGCGGAGGAGGTCTTCTCGTGGCTGCGGGGTTTCGGGAGGTACGGATTTTCCGCCGCCCACGCCGCCAGCTTCGCCGAGCTCGCCTACGGCTCGGCCCACATGATGGCCCACTGGCCGGCGGAGACGACCGCCGGCATCCTCGACAGCCAGCCGATGGGCTTCTACAGCCCGCGCGTCGTCCTGAACGAGGCCAGGAGGAGGGGCCTGAAGGTGCTGCCCCCCGACCTCCACCGCTCCGGCGGGGGGTTCGCCGTCGAGCAGCACGGCCGCGCCCTCAGGCCGGGCCTCTCCTATTCCCGCGGCCTCTCCGAGAAAGCGCTCGGCGCGATCCTCTCCGAGCGCGCCGTCAGGCCCTTCGCGAGCGCGGCCGATCTCTACCGCAGGACCCCGATCGAGCGCGGCGCCCTGGAGAACCTGGTCCGGGCCGGCTTCCTCGACGGCCTGCCGAAGGGCCTTGCCCAGCGAAGCTCGCGCGGTGAGGCCGGCCGCGCGGCGCTGCTCGCCGAAATCCGGAGCCTGCCTAAGAAACGCGGGAAGGGAGCGCAGTCCGAACTACCCCTCCCCCATCCGGCGAGCTGGTGGGAATCCAGGGAGGGCCGCAAAACCGTGGCCTCCCTGCCGCCCCCGCTCACGGACCTCGAGAGGTGGGAGTCGCGCGTGCTGGGCCTCGACCTCCGCCGGCACCCGCTCTCCGCCCACCGCGACGCCCTCGGCGCCTTGGGCGTCGTGCCCGGCCGCGAGCTGCGCGAGCTGCCGCACGGGACGCGCGCCCGGGCCGCCGGCGTCCTCGAGTCTTTGCAGGCCCCGCCGACCCGCTCCGGAGCCCTCGTCCACTTCTTGCTCACGGAGGACGCCTCCGGGCTCCTGCAGAGCACCATCTTCGAGAGGTCATATCGAGAATCCGGACATATCTTGTACGAAACGAGCGCTTATCTGCTGGACGGCCGGGTCGAGCAGGACGCCCGCCGCGGGTTCTCCTTTGTGGTGCATCGCATCCGAAGCCTGGACCGGGCCCTGGCTGAGGATGTCCGGCCCCACAGCCGCCCGGCGCGCAGGGCGGTTTAGCTCCCCGGGTTCGTACCGCGGGGACCTACCGCGCCCGGTCCACCGTCAGCGAGTCCATCGCCCCCCTAAAGCGCTCCCACTGCCGCTCCCAGTCGGCGAGCCGCTCCCGGCCCTCCGGCAGTATCTCGTAGTAGCGCCTCTCCCTGCCGGTCTCGGTGCTGCGCGCCATGCGCGACGTCACGAGGCCCTGCTCCCTGAGCTTTGCCAGCAGCGGGTAGATGCTCCCGTCGGCGACGGTGAGGTCCGGCAGCGTCTCGCCGAGGATCTCCTTGAGCTCGAAGCCGTAGCGAGGGCGCTCGGCTATCAGGGCGAGCAGGATGTGGTCGAGGAAGCCCTTCAGCCTCTGGGTCTGTCGCGAGCCGTTCTCCAGGCCGCGTCCGGCTCCGCCCGTGGCTCCGCCTCCCCGCATCATCCGGTCCCTCCACACTCCGACGCGCGCTCCCGGACGTCCTTCCGGGCCTGCCTTATGGACTTCCAGCGCGGCGGGTAGAGGCGCACCTCGACCCCCTCCAGGCCGCTTCCCTCCAGGAGTTCCCGCGTCAGCCTCTCCGCCTGCACGAGCACCGCCCGCGGCTCGATGCGCGCGAGCATCTCCCGGCACCCCTCCTCGAACAGACGCCTCTCCTCCGGGTCGGACAGCCTCACGCCCACCGTCGAGATCGCCACCGGCGAGCCGCGGCCGACGCCCATGAAGCAGAACGGGTAGGAGGCCTCGTCCGACCACGAGACGGTGGGGATCACGCTGACCCCCTCCGAGGCCCAGTACGCGCCGCACCAGCGGTTGCGGTAGACGTTGAAGAGCTGCAGCGCCAGCGGCCAGTCGCGGTACAGCGAGAAGTCCGGGGAGAGCGCGAAGCCCACCGACCTTACGTAGGAGATCCCCTTCAGCGGCGTCCCCCACACCGCCTCGAAGCGGTAGTCCTCGAGAAAGAAGTGGACGGCGGAGGTAAACCGCTCGTCCTCGAGGGACAGCTGGTGGTTCAGGCGCGTCTTGTGCGGGATCAGAACGTCCGGGAGCCCGACCTCCGGCGCGGGCGTCGGTATCGAAGGGATGCCGAGCCCGCCTTCCGAGGCGAAGTCCAGCCCCAACCCGCGCGCCGTGTTCAGCGCGTCCACGGACCCCTGGGGATGGCTCCTCCCAAGCTCGGCGTGGAGGTCCAAGATCTAACCTACCTCTCGGAGCCGCCGCCGGCTCCGCCTGAGCCACCCGGCCCGTCCTCCGTCTCCTGAACGCGCCGCTTCTTGCCGCCCCCTCCGGAGGAGCCGCCCCCGGTAATGGTCAACCCGAGGGCGACGCCGCCGACCAAAACCGCGCCACCGGCCCCGCCACCGGCCTCGCCACCGGACCGGCCGCCGCCCGATCCACGTCCCTCTGCGCCGGCTCCCGCGCCCTTCGCAGAGCCGCCCGGGGAACCCCCGCCACCGGAAGCGCTTCCCCTCGGCGGGCCGCCACCGGACGAGCCACCGCGGCCCGACCCTCCTCCCGAGGACCTCGCGCCCGACGAATTTGCTCCGCGTCCTCCCACGGGTGCCTCCTTACACCGCATCCGAAGTGCCTTCAACCGACGGGCGTCGCTAGACTAGTGCGGCCACGAGGACCGCGATCAGGGCCAGGAATTCCACCGCCGCGGCGGCGACGGCTACCAGTAGAGCCGCGCGCAGCCGGTCCCGGTCCCACCCGTCCCACGGAAGCCGCGGAACGCGCCCCATCCATCCGTCGCTCGCGCCGGCCCGCCGAAGGTCCTGCTCTCCCCCGTCGTGCTCCCCGCGGCCGATCTCACCGCCGTCGGCGCCCGTCCCGGGCCCGCTGCCCGAGCGCGACGCCGTCAGCTCTATAGCCTCGCCGACCAGCAGCTCTATGGGCTCTCCCTCCCTAAGCCTCGGCTTCGATTCGTACACTTTTCGCCTCACTCCCTTCCCTTGTTCCGGGTTTCCGGTTTTCTGTCTCTGTGTGGCGGCTTCTACGGCCCCGCGCCAAGGCCCCTCCTAACCGCGCACCACCGCCCGGTCGGGCGACACCACCTTCTCGTCTTCGGGCGCCGGGCCCGCCCCGGCGATCGCCCGCGGGCCTATGGCCCTGGTCCCGGTCTTGGCCTCCCTCAGCCCCTCGAGGCAGGCGGCCACGGTGGTCAGCACGCCCAGGCGCGTGAGGACGTCCAGGTCCTCCACGTGGAACGCGCGGCGGTTGAGCATCTGGCTCATCCGCGCGTCGTAGGGGACCTCCGTGACCCTCCTCAGGCTCGCCTGGTGCGCTGTCCTTACCTGCTCGGCCGCCGCCGACTCGTCGCTCGGGGGGAGGCGGTGGTTCAAGACCAGCGTCGTGCGGCCGAGGTCCACGCCGAGGTTCGCCACGTACTGAATGGCGTCCGCGAGCATCGCGTTCGGTATCACCTCCGAGTCGCTTACGAAGATCAGCTCGTTGCAGAGGCCCAGCACGCGCCTGATAGCCGGATCCCTGAAGCCGAGCCCCAGGTCGTAGACCACTAGGTCGTAGAACTTCGAGAGCACGGCGTCTATGCGGCCGTACGCCTCCCCGAGGTCCTCGAAGCGGGTTATCTCGTGCGCCCGCTCCGGGCCCAGGACCACGTCCAACCTCATCTGCTCGTTCTGCGAGACGTACCGCCTGAGCTCGGAGAGGCTGCCGATCTCGTCGGCGGCCTCGGCCAGGCTCACCACGGATCGCTCCACGGGCGCTGGCACGAGCAGCCGGGTGGAGCCGAAGTTCGGATCGGCATCCACGAGGCAGACCCTCATGTTGGTGTAGTAGGCGACCGAGCCCGCCAGGGCGTAGGCCATCGAGCTCTTCCCGACGCCGCCCTTCGGGCTCCCGACGCACACGCGCGAGAAGCCGCCGACCGTCGTCTCGCGCAGGGAGGCGCGCAGGCGCCTCTCCAGCGCCTCCGGAGAGGAGGCCTTCGCGGGGCCGTCGTTCCGCGGGCCGCCCGCTGCGTGCGCCGCGTGGCCGACCCCCGTAGGAGCGGTGGTCTGCCGGTCTGCGCGCCCACGTCCCGACGGCGGGGCCGAAGTTTCCCCTGCGCCGGCGACGTCGGCGGCGGAGGGGCGGCGGCCGGTGGCCTCGAAGAGGCCCTCCAGCAGGGGCCCCAGCGCGGGCCGGAAGTCGGCGCTCTCCCTGGCACGCGGGAGCGGGTAGGAGGGACGCCCGCCGCCGGTCTCGGGCTCGGATCCCCCGATCGGCGCGAGCACCACCGCCGAGTATCGGTCTTCCCCCTGGGCAGCCGTTGCGGCGAAGGCCTCCGTGGTGTCCTCGACCACACCCCGCAGCTCCTCGCCCGGCGCGCCGCAGACGGCCACGCCGTCCGCCCTCAGGAGCCACCGCCGGCCGTACGCCGAGGGCCCGCAGCAGACGACGACGGCGTCGAAGCCGGTCCCGAGCCGCCGCACCATCTCCCCGACTTCTGCGACGTCTCCGTTGCCTCCCCCTTCGTCCGGACAGGCCAGCACGCCTATCTGCCGGCGCTCGTCGCGCAGGAGGGCGGGCATCCCCGCGCCGAGCGGTGATTCCCCGCCGCCCCCGCCGTCGACGCGCCCCAGGGTGTCCACGAGAACGACGCGGAGCGGCCTCGGCGAGGCCTCGTCCGCCCCGGCTCCGTCGCGCGTCCCGTTTACGGGTTTGGCCCCGAGCCCTCTGTAGTCCACGAGGAACGCGGCCAGCTCGTAGGCCAGCGCCCACGAAGCGGGGCCGGTGGTCGCGTACACCGGCACGAGCCGGGTCCTTTCTTTCACGTTTCCTAACATCTCCAGAACGCTCCTTCCGTTGGCGTGCTCATCTGCGCGTGTCTGATCCGGCCCGTTTCGGGCGCCGATCTTCCGTCCTCCGGAGTTCGTTCTCCCGGTCGAGTCCCCGGCCGCCGCCGTCCGAGGTGATCGGCGGCGTGCCCGAAGATCCCCCCGACACTTCCGACGGACGCGATGGCCGGGTTTCGGGCGTCGAGGTTTCGGGCGGCGAGGCGGAAGACGACGGGGACGCTGACGTCGTCGCCTCGGCGGGATCCGCCACGTAGACGATCTCCACGTAGGCTTCGGGTTCCAGCGTCGTCCCCGCCTCCGGGTCCGTGGAGAGCACCGACCAAGCCCTCTCGCCGAAGCCGCCAGACGTCCCGACGGCCGTGTAGCCCAACCCGGCGTCGAGCACCGCCTGTTTGGCGGAGTCCAGGTCCATCCCGACCACGTCCGGTACGGCGACCTCGGCGGGACCCGTGCTCACCGAGACGTCCACCGCCGCACCCGGCTCCGCGGCCACGCCCGCGGCCGGGTCCTGGGCGTATACGTCCCCCGCCCCCGCCTCTTCGCTCGGGTGGCGCTCGGTACCGCCGAGCAGGAGGCCGGCCTCTTCGAGCTCCGCCCGCGCCGCCTCCACGGTGGCGCCGCGCACGTCCGGCGTCTCGACCTCCGCGGGGCCGGTGCCGATCGTCACCGTTACCGGCGAGCCGGCCGCCGCGCGCGCGTCGGCGCCGGGGCTCTGACCCACCGCGCGACCCTCCTCCTCGGCCCCGCTCTCCCCTTCCCGGAAGCGGGCCTCGAAGCCGGCCGCTTCCAGGGCGCTGCTCGAGGCGTCGCGCGAGCCGCCAACGACGTCGGGGACCTCCGCGAGCCGCTTCTCGCTGACGACCACGGAGATCTCCGAGCCCTTCTCCACCTTGGGATCCTCCGAATCCGGATCTTCCGACGGGGCGGGGCGTTGCTCCAGGATGACTCCGGCCGGCTTCTCGCTGGCGATCCGGCCTTCCTCGACGACATCCAGGTCCTCCGCCGGAGACCCGTCCCCCCGCGCCTCCTCGAGCGGCATGCCCACCAGGTCGGGCACCTCAAGCTCCGCCCGTGGCCCCGACTTCGGCGTCTCAGCCTCCGGCTCCGCGCGAGCTTGCGTGCCGCCCACGGGCCCCGGAACGCCTTCGAGAACCTCCCCGATCCCGCCGAACGGCCCCCCCGACCCCTCCCCGGCTCCCGCCACGCCGGCCGGGGCGTTGGCCCAGGCGTAGGCCGCCAACACCGCGCCTAGTACGGGCACCAGCGAGGCCACGAGCAGCCGGCGCGTCCTCCGCCGCCCGCGTCCGCTTCGCGCCGGGCTTCGCGCCGGCCCGGCTCCGTCCGTCCGCGGCGGGGCGGGCGCGGCCTGCGGGAGCGCGGGCTCGTCGAGGATCCTCTGCAGGTCGGCGGCGAGCGCGCGGGCGTCCGCGTACCTCCGGCGCGGGTCCTTCTCGAGCAGCCGTCGGGTGACGGCGTCGATCTCGGGCGGGACGGCGGGGTTCACCTCGCGCGGGGGTCGAGGCGGCTCGCCGACGTGTCTGACGGCGGTCGCGAGCGGCGTCTCCGCCCGGAACGGAAGCTCGCCGGTGAGCATCTCGTAGAGGGTGACGCCCAGGGAGTACAGGTCGCTCTGCGGGCCCGCGGGCTCCCCGAGCGCCTGCTCGGGCGAGATGTAGCCCGCCGTGCCCATGACGATCCCGGTCGCCGTGAGGTCGCTCCCGGGGTTGCTCTTGGCGCCCGCCGTGCCCGACCGGCCCGGCGTTGCCTCCCCCGGCTTCGCCCCCGCCTCCGGAGGGACCGCCGCCGCCCGCGCGATGCCGAAGTCCGTGACCTTGACGTCGCCGGAGGCGGTGATGAGGATGTTGTGCGGCTTGATGTCGCGGTGGACCATCCCCCGATCGTGGGCCGCGGCCAGGGCGTTGGCGATCTGCAGGGCCGTCTCCGCGGCGGCGCGGGGCGGGATCGCGCCGTAGCGGCGGATGCCGTCCTTGAGGGTGCCGCCCGGGACGTACTCCATCGCGATGTAAGGAGTCCCGTCCTCGCACACGCCCTGGTCGTAGACGGCGACGATGGAGGGGTGCGAGAGGCCGCCCGCCGCCCGGGCCTCGCGCCGGAAACGCTCGACAACCTCCCGCCTGAGCTCCTGGCCGGTAGACGGGTCGGAACCGGCCGCCGGTCCGGCCGCGTAGCGCCCGTGCATCATCTTCAGGGCCACGGCCCGGTCCAGGACGACGTCGTAGGCGAGGTAGACCTCGGCCATGCCCCCGCTGCCCAAAAGCTCCTTCAGCCCGTAGCGGCCGTCCACGAGCCCGCCGGCGGATCTCCCCCCGCCGGCGCCTTCGGGAGTCGTCCTACCCGCCACGGCGCACGCCTCTCCCCGACCCCCCGCCACGCCCGGCACGTGTGCCGCGGGAATCCGCGCCTCCCTCGGCACAGGCGACGTTCTTACAACGCCCTTCAGCAGATTTTGTGTTGGGGAGGCCGCGACGCCTCGAAGCGCCGCGAGGGTGGGTGAGTATCATAAATGTTGTGTGACGATGCTTCATTCTAGACCACCTCCCGCGGTCGTTGCAAGGCACCAGTTAGGATGGTTGCTCGAAGGCCGGTGTGGCGACCGGCGCGCCCGCCCCTTGGCAGGGGACGCGCCGGCTCATCCCCTCGCGGCCGGCGCTTCCCCGCTCCATCCATACCGGATAAGGGCCGACGAGGAGGCGCGCGATGGACCAGCTCTCAGGCAAGACGAACGACGCTCCTGAGACCGCCTCGGGGGCCCCGCCGCCCGTCCGACCTCGGACCGACGGGAGGAGCATTCCCGCGGCCGACGAACGCCGGCGCGTCCTGCACCCGCGCGACCTCGTGTGCCCCCGCTGCGGCGCCGGCGTGGACCGCCCCTGCAGCTTCTCCGGACACGTGCAAACGGAGATTCACTGCACAGAGAGGCTACTGGCCCTCGGCGACCCCGACCTCCGCGCGGACGGCCGGCCCGATCCTCCCCCGCGGAACGCCGGGCCGGCGTCCGAACCGCCCAGGAAGCGCAGGCCTTTGCCCTCCCGCCCGGTCCCGCCGCGGGCCTCGGAGGCCGAGGCCGATCATCAGCCGCCGCTCACGCTCTTCGGTTAGGAGGCTTCGATGCGAGACCGCCAACGCCGTTCCCCGTTAGGTAGTGAAAGCGGCGCCAGAGAAGCTCCCGCCCGCGTGGACGTGTTCCGCGCCGAGGAGCTCGCCGCCGGCGACCCGCAGCTCGACGAGGTGATGATCCGCGAGACGCTCGAAGGCGAGCCGGTGGGCAGGGCCCGGGGCCTGATCCGGTGGGCGAAGAAGCGTTCGCCCAGGAACCTGTACCGAAAGCTGAGGCAGTGGGCCCGCCGCAACGAGCGGGGTTTCTACTCCAGGGTCGTCCTCCGGCGCGACGCCGGCGAGGTGTACAAGGAGTACCTCGACTACGTCGAGG
>CADCUW010000658.1 GCA_902805985.1 uncultured Rubrobacteraceae bacterium | reverse complement strand
TCAAGTACGCCGAGGAGGGCGTGCCCCTGATCGTGCTAGCCGGCAAGGAATACGGCTCGGGCTCCTCGCGCGACTGGGCGGCCAAAGGCTCGTTCCTGCTCGGCGTCAAGGCCGTCATAGCCGAGAGCTTCGAGCGCATCCACCGCTCGAACCTTATAGGCATGGGCGTCCTCCCCGTCCAGTACGCCGAGGGCGAGAACGCGGAATCCCTCGGCCTCACCGGCCACGAGTCCTTCGACATAGGGGGCCTCGCCGACCTCGAAGCCGGCAAGGAGCTCACCGTCACGGCCACCTCCGACGACGGCGAGACGAAGGAGTTCAAGGTAAAGGCCCGCGTGGACTCGCCCGTGGAGGTCGAGTACCTCAGGAACGGCGGCATCCTGCACACCGTGCTGCGCCAGTTCCTCAAGGAAGGCGAGTAGAAGAGGGGGAGGGCCCGTGCCAGACAAGGTGCTCGTTACGCGCGAGATCCCCGAGGCCGGGCTCCAGCCCCTCCAAGGCTACGACCTGACCGTCCTCTCGGAAGCTCCTCCTGAACGAGACGAGCTTCTCGAAGCTGCCCGGGGAGCCTCCGGCGTGCTCTCCAACGTCACCGAGAAGATCGACGCGGAGTTCATGGACGCCGCAGGCAGCGGCCTCAAAATCGTCGCCAACATGGCCGTCGGCTACGACAACGTGGACGTCGAGGCCGCGAAAGAGCGCGGCATCGTAGTCACCAACACCCCGGGCGTGCTGGACGAGACGACCGCTGACACGGCCTTCATGCTGCTCCTAGCCGCCGCCCGGCGCCTCGGCGAGTCCGAGCGCACCCTGCGCGCCGGCGAATGGGAGTGGTGGGGGCCGAAGCTCTTCGTCGGAGTGGACGTGTGGGGCAAGAGACTGGGGATAGTTGGCATGGGTCGCATCGGGCAGGCCGTCGCGAGGCGCGGCAAGGGCTTCGGGATGGAGATCCTTTACCACAACCGTTCCCGCAAAGAGGACGCCGAGAGGGAGCTCGATGCCCGTTACATGGGACTCGAAGAGCTTCTCCAGACCGCCGACTTCGTCTCCATCCACACGCCCCTCACGGACGAGACCCAACACCTCATCGGCGCGGACGAAC
Organism: uncultured Rubrobacteraceae bacterium; assembly: GCA_902805985.1. Classification (GTDB taxonomy): domain Bacteria; phylum Actinomycetota; class Rubrobacteria; order Rubrobacterales; family Rubrobacteraceae; genus Rubrobacter_D. The sequence goes on along the minus strand of CADCUW010000658.1, from coordinate 8,284 downwards.
TCGGCAAGATGAAGCCCACGGCCGTCCTCGTCAACACCTCCCGCGGACCTGTCGTGGATGAAGCGGCCCTCGCGGACGCACTCGTTAACGGACGCATCTTCGCCGCGGGCCTCGACGTCTACGAAGAAGAGCCGAAGGTCCACCCGAAGCTCCTCGAAAGGGAGAATGCCGTGCTCGCCCCGCACATCGGCAGCGGTTCGCAGGAGACCCGCGACAGGATGGCCGTCCTCGCCGCCGAGAATATCGTCGCCTTACTCTCCGGCAAAGAACCCAAGACGCCCGTCAACCAGTAACAGGCTGGCGCAGAGCGGTTCCCGGACTTTTTCAAAGGAGCATTGATTGGAGAGCAGAGCAGCGGTCGCCGTCGTCACCGGGGCCGCCCGCGGCATCGGCAAGAGGATCTGCCTCGAATTGGCTGACCGCGGCTATCTTGTAGCCGCCAACGACCTGAACGCGCCGGACGAGACGGTCGACGAGATCCGGTCAGGCGGCACGGATGCCCTCGCCCTCCCCGGCGACGTCTCGGATGAGGCGACGGTGCGGGGCATGGTCGCGGCTGTGATGAGAGAGTTCGGGCGGATAGACGCGCTGGTCAACAACGCCGGCATCAGCACCATCGTCCCCGCCGAGGAGACGACCCTCGCCGACTGGAACAGGACCCTCGCCGTCAACCTTACCGGGCCTTTCCTCATGTGCCGCGAGTTCGGCAAGGTGATGCTGGAGGCGGGTTCCGGCAGCATCGTGAACGTCAGCTCCGTGGCGGGTCTGCTCGGTGTGGGGGACAGGGCGGCGTACAACGCGAGCAAGCACGGCCTCGTCGGCCTGACCCGCACGCTAGCCGCCGAGTGGGGCGGGCGCGGCGTCCGCGCCAACGCCGTCTGCCCCGGCTGGGTGAAGACCGAGATGGACGACGAGGACCAGGCCGGCGGCGGCTACACGGACGGGGACATCGAGGGCCGAGTCCCGATGGCCCGCTTCGCCACCCCCGAGGACGTGGCCCGCGCCGTCGCCTTCCTCGCGGATCCTGGGTGGAGCGGCTTCGTCAACGGCCACACGCTCTCCGTTGACGGCGGCTGGTTCGCGGACGGCTCGTGGGAGAGCCTCCGGCGCGGCAAACAGGGCCGCTGAAGAACGGGAGGGGAGGCGTCCTGCAGGACGCCTCCCCTCCTTCACCCGTTGAAGGTCTCTCCCGGACTACGCGGCTGCCCCGCTCTCGGTGGGTAGCCCGGCTTCGATCCAGTCCTGCTTTCCCTCCTCGTAGTCGTAGACGTTGCCGTAGCCCAGGGTTTCCAACTTCCTGGTCGCCTGGGGCGAGTTCTGGCAGGCCCTGTTGGAGCAGTAGACGACCACCTGCGCCGCCTTGTCCGGCAACAGGCCGGGCGCCAGAGCGTCCACCTCGGTGTGGGGGATGTTGATCGCCCCCGGCAGATGCGCGTCCTCGTAGTACGCGGGTCCGAGCGTCTCCACCACGACCACGCCCTCGCCCCGGTCGAGCTTCCCCTTCAACTCCTCGCGCGAGATAGTCCTTACCGCCATCGTTCTCTCCTCTCATCTTCCTTACGTACCGCCCAACAAACCCCGAGCCGCTAGGACTCCGCGACGGCCCTCTCCGCGGCCTCGAAACCGACCTTCGAGTGCGTCCCGTCGCAGAAAGGTTTCCTCGTTGAAGCCCCGCAACGGCAGAGCGCGATGGTCTCCTTCTCCACCGGGAACTCGTCCCCCTCCGCGTCGACCAGGCTGAACCGCCCACCCGTCACCAGAAACGGTCCGTTCTCGTAGGTGGATATCCGCGTCCGATCCTCCATCGACCCGCCTTTTTTCGTTGTCTGTGCATTAGTTGTTAGTGCAACGAAATAGAAGATAGCAGGTATTCGTTGTGCGTGCAACTATACTTCTGTATGATGGGCTCGTGGAAGAGAAGGTCTATGCAGACGTCGCGGGGAACCTGGACCAGGGTCGCGTGGCGGCGTGGCGGGCGCTTATCACGGCGAACGCGCGGGTGTTAGAGAAGATAGAGCGCGCGCTGGCGAATGCGGGGCTGCCGCCGCTTGGCTGGTACGACGTGTTGTTGGAGCTATCCGGCGCGCCGGGTGGGCGGTTGCGGATGCACGAGCTCGCCCGCGCGGTGGTGTTGAGCCGCAGCGGCCTCACACGGCTGGTGGACAGGCTAGAGGGGGCGGGTCTCCTCGGGCGCGAGCCAGACCCGACCGACAGGCGGGGATCCTACACCGCGATCTCGGAAGGGGGACGGACGATGCTGCGCCGGATGTGGCCGGTCTACGCGGCGGGCATCGCCGAACACTTCGGCCGGCACCTCACCGACGAAGAGGCCCGCGTGATAGCTTCGGCGCTTGGCCGCGTGGCCGGCGCCTCGCGGCCGAGCTGACCCGCAGGGTTTTTGCACCGTACGGGTAGGCGGCGGCCGTCCGGCAACGCGACCTCAGGCGATATCCGAGGTGCCCCGCACGAAAACCGACCGGGCAAGCGACTCCCCCAGCGCGTGGGTCTTGCCCCTCTCGTCTTCTATGGTGACCACGCCGTCGAGCGCCCGTACCTCCAGGACGCTCAACAGCCTTCCCGGCACCAGGTCGCGGTCCGCTAGGTGATCCAGTATCGTCGCGTCATCGTCGCGCACTTTCGAGATGCGAACGCGCCCCCCGGTCCCGGCTTCGGTGAGGGGGAAGGAGTTTTCCGCCGCCAGGGTACCGTCGGCCGCCGGGATCGGGTCGCCATGAGGGTCGCGCTGCGGGTGCCCCAGAAACTCCGCCAGCCTCTCTGTGAACCCGTCGGAGACGGCATGCTCCAACCTCTCCGCCTCGTCGTGCACCTCTTGCCAAGAGTACCCAAGGTGCTGGAGCAGAAAGGTCTCAACCAGGCGGTGGCGACGCACCAGGCGCAGGGCCTCCCTGCTCCCACTCTCGGTCAGGGATGCGCCATAATAGGGCTCGTAATCGACAAAGTCCATCTGCCGCAGTCGGACGAGCATGCTGCTGACCGAGGCCGGGGAGACGGAGAGGCGCTCGGAGAGCGCGTTGGTGGAGGCCGAACCCGTCCCGGCCACGCTCCAGATGGCCTTTAGGTAATCCCCCACCGACGTGGAGATCGGCTTGTTCGAGACGAGATCAGACATAATCGATAAAGTCTAGCACGGACCCGCCGCTGTCCCGACCGTGGTTCCCGCCCGGGCGCAGCTGTTTGCGCCCGGGCCACCCACTCTAGCGGCGGTTCCCTAACGGACGCTCAGCACGGGGCACCTGGCCCGGCGGAGCACTTTTTCGTGCACTCCCCCGAGTGCTTGGTCCAGCAGGCGATCCACCACCGAGGCGCCGGAAGAGCCGATCACGACGCAGTACGCTCTCACCTCCTCTGCTGCGGCGACTACGGCTCGGGAGGGGCGCGGGTCAAGCGCCCGCCGCACCGCGCATTCGACGCCGCTCTTTTCGGCCAGCTCCTTCGTTCGCTGAACCATGTCGTCGCTATCTCGCTTCAGCTCCGCTAGGGCCAGGCGGTGGTAGACGCCCGCGCGCGACGCGGGCGCCACGCTGATGAAGCTCAACACGAACAGATTCGCCCCGAGGCCTTCGGCCAGGCGCACGGCGTGCCGGCCGACCTCCGCGGAGGACCTCCTTCCGTCTATGGCCGCCAATACCGTCGGCCGGGCGGGGGCGTCGCGGTCGGGAGAGCGCGTCGTCTTGTGCAGCTGGGATCTCACCCACGGTTTCGAGGGGACGCCATCGGGGTGGACGGGCGCCGCGGCGGCCTCGCCGACCGGCAGCCCCTGTTCCCGGTCGCCCGGGCGTCGCGAGATGCCGCGGCGAACCGTGAGAACGTCCGCGACGAGCGCCAGTTCGCGGGTATGTTCTGAGACTCTCAAGGAAGCCTCAAGGGCACGCCCGCGTCTCCATTCCCAGTACCTATCAACGAAGCTCATCGCAGCTTCCTTCCGCTTGCCGTACGCTCGTTCGCGAAAGCCCTCATGCGGTGACCTGCGCAAGCTGCCGCGCGGCATCCCGGCCCTCCCTGGTGAGCGCGACTTCCTCGCCCGCCGAGCGGCACACGAAGCCCCCGGCCAGGGCGTCCTCGAAGGCCCGGGAGAACGCGTCGCCTTCCCAGTCGAGGCGGCGGACGAGCCGTTCCTCGGTGGCGTGGCCGCCCAGGGTGTCCAGCCCGGAGAGCAGGAGCCCGCGGGAGAAGGATCTCCGGTTGCGGCGGCCACGCAGCGCCGCAGCGATGAGCCCCTGGGAGGGTGAGAACAGCAGCGCGACCACGAACAGGGCCCCGGTCGCCACGGCCATCATCCCGGCGACCGAGACGTCGAAGAACGCGGCCAGGTAGTAACCGCCCACGGCGGAGGCGACGCCCACCGCGACGGCCAGGGCCATCATGTGGGAGAGCCTCTCCGTGAGCAGGTACGCGGTGGCGGGGGGCGCTATCAGGAAAGCCACCACCAGTATGGCGCCAACCGAGTCGAACGCTCCGACGACCGTCACCGAGACCACCCCCATTAGCAGGTAGTGGATGAGGATCGGGGAGAAGCCGACGGCGGCGGCCAGGGCCGGGTCGAAGGTGGCGATCTTGAACTCCTTGTAGAGGAGCAGGACCAACCCCACCACCAGCGTGGTGACGATGCCCAGGGTCCAGAAGGAGCGCGGCCCCAGGCTCACGCCGCCGATGATGAGGGTGTTGAGCGAGGAGAGCTCGATCGCGCCGTAGAGGACGTGCTGGAGGTCGAGATGCACGCCGTTGGCAAACCGGGAGATCAAAAAGACCCCCAGGGCGAACAGCGCGGTGAACACCGTACCTATGGAGGAGTCTTCTTTGACCTTGCCGGTGTTCTTGAGCGCCTCCACCAGCGCCACGGTTATGAGCCCGAAGACCGCCGCCCCCACCAGGGAGACGATGGGTCCCAGAGACTCGGTGAGGAAGAAGGCAAACACGATACCGGGCAACACGGAGTGGCTGAGGGCATCACCCATCATCGCCATCTGCCGCAAGACCAGGAGCGTGCCCAGAAGCGCGCAGGGCACCGCGACCAGGACGGCGGTCGCTATGATCACGAAGCTTGGGCTCATATCGTCCCTCCTCTTTGCGTGCCATCGTGCGCTCCCGCGGCGGCCCTCCCTATAGCCGCTCGGCGGTTTCTGCGGTCCCCTATCCAGCCCCAGAGGAAGCCGTGGCGCGCTCCCACGAGCAGGGAGAGGATCAGCACGCCCGTGGCGAACAGCACGACGAGGGGGCCGGTGGGCAGGTTCTGGTCGGAGGCGCTCACGAGCGAGCCGGCCACGCCGCTTGCCGCCCCGAAGAGCGCCGAGACGAAGACCATGGTCGAGAGCCTGTCCGTCCACTGCCTCGCGGCGGCGGCCGGGATGATGAGCGCGGCGGCCACGAGGATCGCGCCCAACGTCTGGATGCCGATGACTATGACCACCACGATCAGGGCTGTCAGGAGCACCCCCAGACGGCCCGCCGGGTAGCCTATGGAGGCGGCGAACTCCGGGTCAAAGGAGATCAGCTTGAACTCCTTGAAGAGCAGCGCCACCATCACGAGCACGGCTGCCGCGAGGAACCCTATCGTGACGACGTCCTCCCGCACGATGCCGGCGGCCTGACCGAAGATAAAGTAGTTCAGGCCGGCCTGGCCGGAGTCGCTGGTCCCCGCGATGTACGTGAGGAGCACGGTCCCCGCGCCGAAGAACACCGAAAGCACGATGCCCAGGGCCGCGTCCTGCTTTATGCGCGTCCCTCGCACGACGGCGAGGATCAAGAGCGCCCCCAGCCCCGCCGAGATCGCCGCTCCCGCCAGGAGGACCGCGGGCGTCTTCGCCCCGGAGAGCATGAACGCGACGCACACCCCTGGCAGCGTCGCGTGGCCCAGGGCGTCGCCGAGGAGGGCCTGACGCCTCAGGACGGCGAAGCACCCGAGCACGCCGCCAGCCACCCCCAGGATGGCCGTCCCCAGGGCCACGTTGCGCAATGTGTAGTCGAAGAGAAGCTCTCTCAGCAGGTCTACCACGGGAGGCACCTCATCCGCTTCCGGCGAGGAATCCCACCGCGCCGCCGTAGGCTTCGGAGACGTTCTCTTTGGTGAAGACCTCGGAGACCGGCCCCTCGGCCACGAGGCGTTTGTTCAGGATTACCACCCGGTCGAAGTAGTCGGGGACCGTGGCGAGGTCGTGGTGGACGACGATCACGGTGCTCCCCTGCGACTTGAGCTCCCGCAAGAGCGCCACGATGGCCCGCTCGGTCTTGTAGTCAACCGCGGCGAAGGGCTCATCGGTAAGGTACAGCCTCGCGTCCTGGGCCAGGGCGCGGGCGAGAAAGACCCGCTGCTGCTGGCCACCGGAGAGCTGGCTTATCTGGCGGTCGGCGAGATGCGCGATGCCGACCTTCTCCAGACACTCCATCGCCTTCTCGCGCTCTTTTCTGCCGGGCCTGCGGAACCACCCGAGTTTTCCGTACAGACCCATCTGGGCCACGTCCAGGGCGCTGGTCGGGAAGTCCCAATCCACGCTGCCTCGCTGCGGGACGTAGCCCACCCACTGGCGGGCCTTCTCGAAGGGCTTGCCGTAGACCAGCGCGCGTCCCGCCGCCGGCTCCATCAAGCCCATGACGACCTTCAAGAGCGTGGTCTTGCCCGCCCCGTTGGGGCCGACGACGGCGACGAGCTCGCCTTGGGGCACCTCGAAGCTCACGTCCCACAGGACGGGCTCGTCGCGGTAGGCGGCGGTGAGCCCCTCGACCCTCAAGGGAACAGTCTCCGGCCGGACCTTGACCTCTTTCAACTCCATCCAACGGCCTCCGTTTCTGTGAGTCTCTGTGATCTGCAGTTTCGTTCTCGTGCGAGGGGCCCCATCTCCGCAGAGCCCCTCACCGTTGCCACCCTCCCGCGTCGTGCGGAGGTGATACGGGGCGCCTTCTCCTACCGCGCCAGTCCTCCCGCAATCGTCTCGGCGTTCTCCTTGGCCGCCCCGGGGTAGGTGCCGCCGGGGGTGCCCGGATCGCCTATAGCGTCCGAGTAGAGTTCGCCGCCGATCTCGACCTCCCAGCCCTGGTCGCGGGCCGCGGCCTGCACCGCCTCGATGTTCCGGCGCGGCACGCTGGTTTCCACAAAGACGGCCGGGATCTCGTTCTCCACCAGATAGTCGGCGACGTCCTGCACGTCCCCGGCCCCGGCCTCGGACTCGGTGGAGATCCCCTGCAGGCCCTTCACCTCGAAGCCGTAGCGCCTCCCGAAGTAGTTGTAGGCGTCGTGGGAGGTGACCAGCACCCTCTGGTCTTCGGGGACCTCGGACAACCGCTCCTCGGAGAGGGCGTGCGCCTCCTCGATCTTCTGCTTGTACTCCTCGCCGCGTCGCTCGAAGTAGTCGGCCGAGTCGGGCTTGATCTCCGAGAGCTGCTCGACGACCGGGTCCACCGTCATCTTCCACATCATCGGGTCCCACCAGACGTGCGGGTCATAGGCTCCCGCGAACTCCGGGGGCTCCAGCAGCATCTTCTTCGGGATCTCGTCGGCGACCGGCACGGTCGGCTTCTGGCTGGCCAACTTCACGAAGACGTCGCCCATCTGCCCCTCGAGGTGTAGCCCGCTGTAGAAGATGGCGTCCGCCTCCTGAAGGGCTTGCACGTCCCCCTGACTCGGCTGGTAGAGGTGCGGGTCCACCCCTGGGCCCATCAGCCCCGTGGCCTCCACCCGGTCCCCGCCGACCTGCTCGACGAGGTCCGTGACGAAGTTCGTGGTGGTCGTGGCCCGGATGACCTTCGGGGAAGCCCCGGCCGCCCCCGACCCATCCCCGCCGCAGCCAACCGCCAGGAACACAGTCGCGAACCCGACCAGCGCAACCGCCAGCCAGCGCCCCGGTCCGCCGGACCAGACTCCCGCACCTCGCGCTGTCCGAGCTGCCCCTGTTAACCTCAAATCCTTCTCCTCCCATTTTCGTGCTTTATCAAGTTATTTTTAGGCGCATATAAACTTTTGTCAAGTTTTGTCAGAACAGAGCCCGGCGATCGCCAAGGAGCGGCGCACCGGGCTACCGGCAAGCTAGGTGGCGGTCGCCTCGCCCCGTTGCACCTCTTGGATCAACGCTACGTACCTGCGTACCGACCCTCATCCCGTCTTCCTTCCGGTCCGCTCACGATGTCCCGGCATTTTCGGGGGGCTGCTGGCGCAGGTAGGAGACGAACGCTTGAAGGCTGCTCAACGCGAACAGCACGGTCAGTATCATCGCCGGGTCTTCCACGCTAAGCCCGGGATCGTAGGTGCGGACGTGCGCCAGACTGTACGCGG
>CADCUW010000657.1 GCA_902805985.1 uncultured Rubrobacteraceae bacterium | reverse complement strand
TTCGAGGGTGGGGACCGTCGTCCGGGCGGAGGCCACGGTCAGGGGGGCGGTCCGTTTCAGGACGATCTCGTAGGGGGAGGGCTCGCCCTCCTGCTCGATCTGCTTGAGGCGGGCCTCCACGCGCAGGAGGCGCGTCCGGCCTTCGGTGAGCTGGCGTTCGATCTCGGCCTGCTTCAACGCCAGCATCCCGCGCAACTGCTCCGCGGGGACGTCGTCGTCCACGAGGCGTCCGATCTGGTCCAGCGAGAACCCAAGGGCCTTGAGGGCCAGGATGCGGTTGAGCCTGGGCAACTGCTCGACGGAGTAGAACCGGTAGCCGGTCCAGTCGTCTATCCTGGCGGGCTTGAGGAGCCCCCGCTCGTCGTAGTGGTGCAGCGTCCGAACCGACACCTGCCCAAGCTGCGAGAAGTCCCCAATCTTTAACACGAACCGTCTCCTTCCCTCTGCTACCAGGCCGGAGTAATTCTATCCGAGCTTCCCGGACCCCTCTCTAACTTTCTTGTGGCCTCGCCCCGTACCACCGCACCGTCTCGCGGATGGCCCCGCGGAGCGGCGTGGCGTGGTCGCCAAACGCCCGGGCGAACGGGGAGTGGTCCACGACAAACGGCTCCTCGAACTCGTAGAGCATCTCGACGGTCTCCCGTACGGCGGGGTTGAAGAGTCCCAGGATCTGGAGCAAAGCCCTCGGTGCGCGTTGGACCCTGGCCGGCCCCCCGACCTCTTCGAAGACCAACTCCACGAACCGGCGCGTGGTGACGGTCTCCGGGCTCGGCAGGTGCCACGCCCGCCCGAGCGCCGCGTCATGCTCACCCAGAACGACCAGGCCTTTGCCGATGTCCGGTACGTAGGTGTAGGTGTGTGGCAGGCCCGGGTCCCCGGCCACCTGGGCTCCTTTGCCGGCCACCGCCCGCCCGAAGACCGTCTCGCCCGCCGCCGAGTCGGTCACGCGCGGCCCGAAGAAGTCTGAGGCCCTCCCCGCCGTTACCCGCACCTTCCCGTCCTCGTGCGCTGCGAACAGCTCCTCGGACATCCTGGCCCGGACCTCCCCTTTGCGCGTCTCTGCCGCAAAGGGCAGATCCTCGGTCATCGGTCGTCCGCCGGTGGGACCGTACATGTAGAGGTTCTCCATCGCCACGAGCCTCGCCCCGGCCGCAGCGGCGCCCTCCATCACCCCGGCCTGGAGCGGCGGGAACAGCTCAGGCCACCGGTGGTATGGCGGGTTGAGGGCGTTGTAGACGACTGAAGCGCCCGCGCTGGCCTCGCGGGTAAAGGCCGGGTCGGTGGCGTCCCCGCGCACGAGCTCTACCGCCGCGGGCGCCCTCGCCCTGCCGCTGCGGTTGACCACGCGGACGCGCCTGCCCCTCTTTACAAGCTCGTCCGCCACCGCCAGTCCGACCGGGCCGGCGCCGAAGACTACGTGCAGTTCGTTGTCACCGTTCATTCGTCGCTCCTCTTCTTTTTCCCGTGGTCTCTACCTGCAACGCCCGTCGCGCAGCGCGAGCAGCATCGCGGCGCCCGTGATGGCCGCGAAGACGAGCGCGCCCGTCGCGCCGAAGATCGCGTAGCCCCGCTCGACGTCCACCCCGACGGCCCACGTCACCGTCCAGCCAAGGGGCCACGAGATCGCCATGACCGCGGGCCATAGGCCCGCCCCCCGAACGTGCCTCCTCAACAGCGCCCACTGCAACAGCCCGACCGCGGCACCCGATGCGACGCCGGTGACGACCAGACTTTCTATCCCCGTCCCGGCGCCCGTCAGCGCCGCGCCGACGGCGTCGCCGACCCCCAGGCCGAAGGCGGTCGCGGGGATCCAGGCCACCCCGACGCCGGGACGCCCGCGGAGCACGAGCCACTGCGCCGCCCCGACGATGGAGCCCGCCAGGACCCCGGCGACCGCCCCGGAGACGACACCCTCGATCGAACCGACGAGCAAGATGGCCAGCGTGCCCCCGACAGGGAACCCCAGGAAAGTCGTCATCCAGAGCAAGTAGAAGCGAACGTCGCTCATCGTTCTTCTTCCCCATGCCCGGGGAGACCGGCGGACGCATTCCCCGCCAGATGTGGTCTCAAGACCTGCATCATCAGCTCCACCCCTTCTTGCCTCTGCCCTGGTTCGAGCTCCCCGCCGGCCGTCTCCTCGTACGGCAGCCAGCACTCGGCCACCAGCATCAGGACCTTCGCCAACCTGAGGATCCCGCCCCGATCTTCGGGCCCCCGCAACACCCCGACCTCGACGAAACCCCGCAACAGGGCTTCCGTCCCGTCCAGGCCGCGCTCGCGGACGACGAGGTAGCGCGCCCGCAACTCCGGGTCCCGACGCG
>CADCUW010000656.1 GCA_902805985.1 uncultured Rubrobacteraceae bacterium | reverse complement strand
CCCTTCGAGGTCCTGGTGGGCCTGGGCGGCGTCTTCGAGGGCGTAGGAGCCGCCGATGCGGACGTCGAGGTTGCCCTGGCCGATCCAGGAAAGGAGGCTCTCCGCGCGCCAGAGGGTCTCCTCGCGGGTGCGGGTGTACTGGGCGAGCGCCGGGCGGGTGAGGAAGAGGCCGCCCTTCTGGTTGAGGACCTGCGGGTCGAGGGGGGGCACCTGCCCGCTCGACCCGCCGAAGAGGACCATGTAGCCGCGCGTCTTCAGGCAGTCGAGGCCCCCGTCGAAGGTATCCTTGCCGACAGAGTCATAGACCACGTCGACACCCTCGCCGCCGGTGATGCGGTCTGTCTCGGCGACGAAGTCCTGCTCCCTGTAAAGGATCACCTCATCAGCCCCGGCCTCCCTGGCGAGCCCGGCCTTCTCCTCGGTACCGGCTGTGCCGATGACGGTCGCGCCGCGCATCTTCGCCATCTGGCAGAGGAGTAGACCGACGCCACCCGCGGCGGCGTGGACGAGGGCGGTCTGGCCCTCCTGGAGGGGGAAGGTGCTGTGGGTCAGGTAGTGGGCGGTCATCCCCTGGAGCATGATGGCGGCGGCGACCCGCGCCTCGACCATCGTGACGTTGAACGGGACGAGCTTGTCGACCGGGGCGACGACGGCTTCGGCGTAGGAGCCGGGCACCCCCGCCCACGCGACGTAGTCCCCGACGGCCACGTCCTCCACACCCTCGCCGACGGCCTCGACCTCGCCCGCGCCTTCGAGGCCCAGGGTGAAGGGCGTCTCGCCGGGGTAGACGCCGGTTCTCATGTATACGTCTATAAAGTTGACGCCGCAGGCGGCGGTCTTTACCCGCGCCTGGCCCGGGCCCGGTTCCGGAGTCTCCACGTCCTCGTGGCCCAGCGCCTCCGGACCGCCGTGCTCGTTCACCCTGATCGTCTTCACCCTGCACCCTCCCCTTGAGCGAATTTCAGGTACAACCGTATTCTAGCGGGAAGCCGCCGCGCGGGGCCCGGCGTCCTACTCCTTGCCCTTGGCTCTCTCCTTCGCCCGCTTCTCGGCCTCCTTGGCGGCCTCCTCTGCCTGCTTCTCGGCCTCTTCGGCGGCCTCCTCGGCCCGTTTCCCGGCCTCTTCTGACTGGTTTTCGGCCGCCTCCGAGGCGGCTTCCGAGGCGGCTTCCTCGTCCGCCGACGCCGACGCGGAGGCGCCGGCGGACGAGGCGTCATCGGGTGCTGGAGAGCTCACGGTCGGCTCCGGGGCCGGCGGGCTGGCCGAGGTGGCAGGGGAGGCGGACGCTGGCGCCGTAGCACCCGAGCTGACCCCGAGGTTTACGGCGGTGCCGGGAGAGACTTCCTGGCCGGGTTGAACGTCCTGCTCCACCACGACTCCCTCGGCGGCTGCCTCGCTCGGCACGTCGTACGTGCTCCCCACGGCGAGGCCCGCGTTCTGGAGCTCGGCCTCTGCGTCCGCGGAGGCCAGGCCCACGACGTCCGGCACGGCCACGGTAGACGCGCCGGCGCCCACGGTCAGGGTGACGGTCGAACCTTCCAGGGCCCGCCCGCCGCCCGGGGGCGACTGGTCCGTCACGTTGCCGGCCTCCCCTTCGCCGCTCGCCCGTGTCCGGACGTCCGTCCGGAAACCGGCCGCCTCGAGGCGGGAGACGGCTTTGTCCCTGGGCAGCCCTTCGACGGAGGGGACCCCGACGACGCCAGCGGACCCGGGCCCCTGCGCGAGCGCCCAGCCGACACCGAGCAGGCCGAGCAACAGCAGCACGGCCGCGAGCAGGAACGGCGCTCGGCTCCGTTTCCTGCGGGCGGGCGCCACGGGCGCCTGCCGGGTGGTCGGGGCTGGCTTGCGGAGCGGGGTCTCGACGGTCTTCGCCTCCTCCGCCCCCGCCGCCAGGCCGCCCCTTACCCGCCACAGGTCCTCGGCCAGGGCATCGGCGTCGGGGTAGCGGTCCTCGGGGGCCTTGGAGAGGAGCTTCATGACGACGGCGTTCATGCCCTCGGGTACGTCGGGGTTTAGATCTCTTGGCGGTCGGGGGGCCTCGTTGACGTGCTTCATGGAGACGGCGATGGGGTTCTCCGCCGTAAAGGGGAGGGTGCCTGTAACCGCCTCGTAGAGCACCACACCCAAAGAGTAGAGGTCGCTCTTTGGGGTTGCGGGGCGCCCGAGGGCCTGCTCGGGGGACATGTAGCCCGCCGTACCCATGACCGTGCCCGTCTGTGTGTGGGAGTCGCCGGCGGCCGAGGCCGCGCGGGCGATGCCGAAGTCGGCCACCTTGGCCTGGCCTGGGGCCGTTATCAGAACGTTCTGCGGCTTTATATCCCGGTGGACGATGCCCTTGGCGTGCGCGGCTCCAAGGGCCTCCGCGACCTGGTACCCGTACGAGGCCGCGAGCCTGGCGTCGAGCGGGCCCTCCTCGGTGATGCGCTCCTTGAGCGTCCCGCCGGGGACGTACTCCATCGCGATGTAGGAGGAGCCGTCCTCGGTGTCGCCCCGGTCGTAGACCTGCACGATGCTAGGGTGGGAGAGCCTCGCGGCGCTCAGGGCCTCGCGCTTGAAGCGTTCGGCTGACTCCCGGTCGCCGGCGAACTGGCTCCGCAGGATCTTGAGCGCCACGTCGCGGCCTAGAGTCCTGTCGCGGGCCAGGTACACCTCACCCATGCCCCCGCTACCTAAAGGCCGCACGATGTCGTAACGGTTGTCGACGACGCTTCCCTGCACGCTACGCATCCCGCCCTTGCTCTTCTGCCCGTCGAACGTTGCCTGGGGCGGTATTTTACACTCCTGCCACCGCGCGTCCCGCGGGCCGGAGAGGACCCGCAAGGGTTAAGCCGGCCCCCCGTCGGGTACGCTCATGGCGTCGGGGAGGACTAACTGGGAAGGCGAGACGGGACAGAGAAAGGCGTAGGAGTTGCGGACCATCCGGAGGGGCTCTCCGAGGACGGCGGTAGGTTAGCGGAAGGAGCCGAGTTTGGCTGAAGGCGAGGTAAGAGACGCGGCACTGAGGTTGCTCGGGGCGATCCACGACCTCTCCGGGGGGAAGCTCTACGAGCCGGTCCCGGTCGTGGTGCCGGGGGACCCCTCCGGCGGCGCGGCCCGGAAGGCCGGCGTCGACCCGGATTCCACCGAAGACGAGGTCGCCCTGCGGTACCTCGTGGACCAGGGCTACGTCAGGGCCGCGGGCGACCCGGTGTCCGGCGGCGGGAGGGACTACGAGCTCACGGTGGCCGGCCTGGACAAGGCGCGGCAGATGCGCGGCCTCGGCGAACCCGAACCATTGGAAAGGACAGGTTTGAGCGACGGGACACAGAAGATGCTCGTGACGGCGCTTGGCATTGTGGGGTCCCAGATCCTCGCCCGCCCGTTGACGAAGTTTATCGGGGAGCAGGTCCCTGAACGCAGGGGCGTAAAGGATGACGTTCTGGAGGCGGTTCTCAAGGGGATAGCCCGGATCGTCGCCCTCTCCCTGGCCTCCATTATCGTGCGGCAGTTGGCCCTGAGGCGTAGATAACCTCCTGATCATCGGCCCGGCCGAACGCCGCGGGCGTACCGGTCTAGAATACCCCGCATGGCAGACGTCTTCGTCATGGGCTCTATAAACCAGGACTTCGTCTTGAAGGTCGAGCGCCGTCCGAAGCCGGGCGAGACCGTCACCGACGCGGTGCTCTCGACCCACAACGGCGGCAAGGGCGCCAACCAGGCCGCCGCCGCCGCGCTGCTCGGCGCTTCCGTGGCCTTTCTCGGGCGGGTCGGGGACGACGGGTTCGGGGGGCCGCTGGTGGAGGCCCTGCGGGACAAGGGCGTGGACACGGCCCTTGTCGAAGAAGCCCCTGGCGCCTCCACCGGCACCGCCTTCATAACCGTGACGGGCGACGGGGAGAACGCCATTACGGTGGCCCCCGGCGCGAACCGGCGTCTCACGCCCGAGGACGTGGACGCCGCCCGCGGGGCCATCGGCGAGGCGGCCGTCCTCGTGGCCCAGATGGAGGTGCCGCGCGAGACCGTCGCGAGGGCCGTCGAGGTCGCAGGCGAGGTGGGCACGCGCGTGGTACTGAACCTCGCCCCCCCGTTCGAGATACCCCGGGCCGTGCTCGAAGGCCTGAGCGTCCTGGTCGTCAACGAGCACGAGGCCGCCTTCCTGCTCGGTGAGAGGGTCGAGGGCGTCGAGGGCGCCCTGGCCGCCGCGCCGGGGCTGGTCTCGCTCGGGCCGGCCTCCGCCGTCGTCACGGTCGGCGCGGACGGCGCCGTCTTTGCCGAAGGGGGGGACGCCGACCACGTCCCCGCGCCAGAGGCCGAGGTGGTCGACACAACCGGCGCGGGCGACGCCTTCGTGGGCGCCCTGGCCCGCAAGCTCGCGCGCGGAGCTTCCCTCGGAGAGGCGGCGGCCTACGCCGTCCGGGCCGGGGCCGCGGCCGTGACCAGGGAGGGCGCGCAGGGCGCGCTCCCGACGCCGGACGTCCTGGAGGCCCTGTGAAGCGCGGGGGCATCATTAACGCGCGGCTGGCCGGCGAGGTCGCCCGTCTCGGGCACACGGACCTCGTCGTGGTGTGCGACGCCGGCCTGCCCATCCCGCCGGGGCCGGCCGTCGTCGACCTCGCCTTCCGCCTGGGCGTGCCATCCTTCGAGACGGTGCTCGCAGGGCTCGTCGAGGAGATAGTCGTGGAAGGCGCCACCGCCGCCGAAGAGACGAGGGAGAGCCCCGGCGTCGTGAGGGCCATACGGTATCTCCTGCCCGACCCCGGCCTCGTACCCCACCACGAGTTCAAGCGCATGACCGCCGGCGCGAAGCTCGTGGTCAGGACGGGAGAGGCCACGCCGTACGCGAACGTGATCCTGCGCTGCGGGGTGGCTTTCTAGGCTCTAGGTTCGAGGTTTTGGGCATCGGGGGTTGTGGTACGGACCCGCGACGCCCATCCGTACCGGCCCACAACGACAGATCTGATCGACGCAAAGACGTCCCGCCGCCCCTAGAACCTAGAACCTCAAATAGCCGTTAGCGTCGTATTTGTGCAGGTGGCCGGTGGCAATCGCGTACGACCAAAGCAACGCCGACCTTTCCTGTTGTAGTGCTTGACCGCGCAAGCTACTATTGATGCATGCACGAGAAGAACAAAGCTGCTCAAGAACTCGGCAGGCTCGGAGATAGCCAAGAAAGCCGCGCAGGCGCGGTGGGCCAAGAAGCGCCAGCAGGAAGAATCGTCGTAGGAGTCCGTCGAGGGCCCGGATGCTACTCGTTCTAGGGCGCTCGGTCGGCTTTGCGGCGGCCGTCCTGAGCGCCGTTCTCGCGGTCGGGTGGGGGTACGAAGTGATCCGCAGTTACCCCAACCCGCTAAACCTGGCGCAAAGTGACGCAACGCAAGTATTGCTTTTTGACGCCTTGCGGCTCGCCGGTGCGATATGGGTGATGTGGAGCGCCTTGAAGAGAGACGCGGTTCGCTTGCTGCGCGCCTTGTTGATCGTAGGCGTTGGCTCTTTCATCGGCCTGTTCAGTTTCTACATCATGATCATGGGCGTAGACGGCGACTTCATCAGTTTTCGCAACATCCCCTACCTGCAAGCCATCTGCGAGCTGCTCTACATAGCCGCCGGGTTCGTGGTGGGCTACGCCGTGCTCTGGGCCGGGATCGGTGGCCAGACCAACGACGACGGCCTGTAGCAGTCTCTGTGCAGACCGCCCACTACCTGTGCGGTCGGCCTTTCATGTGCGAGGCCACCTGGAGCCTAGAACCTCAAAGCCTCGTACCTGCCGCGAAGAAGACGGCGCCGTGGGTTATCGGGAGGTCCGGCTCGAAGCCGGCCGCATCGAGCATCTCCTCCAGCTCCTCGGGGGCGAAGAATTGGATGCCGCCCGTTGAGAGGAAGCGCTGGAGACGGCGTCCGTTGGGGGTCCGGGCTTTGAGGATGCCCATGACGGCGAGGCGGGCGCCGGGTTTGAGGACGCGGTGGGTCTCCCGGAGGACCCGCGCCGGGTCGCCGAGCTCGTTGAGGGTGCCCCCGCAGACGGCGCCGTCCATGCTGTCGTCGGCGAAAGGGAGTGAGGCCGCGTCGGCGCGGGCGAAGGACGGGGTCGCGCCTGCCTTCCTGGCCTGGCGGGCGGCCTCGTGGAGCATGGAGGGGGAGATGTCTATCCCGACGACGTCGCCCGCGTCGCCCAGGGTGTTGGCGAGGTTGCGGGTGTAGAGGCCCGCGGAGCAGCCGAGGTCGAGGTAGAGGCCGCCGCGCCCGGGGTCGACCTTCTGGGCGATGATCTCCATCTCGCGTTCGTTGGAGAAATCCTCTCCCGTAAGCAGGTTCAGGGAGCGGACGCGCCACAGGGGCTCGTAGCCGCGGCCGGCTCCGGGGAGGAAGTTGGTCAGGTTCGCGACGTTATCCCCGCCGAGGCGGCCCCCCAGCAGGTCGAGGTATCCGCCCTTTACGGGGTAGGTCTCGCCGGTGGCCGGGAGCCGGGTGGTGCCGGAGAGGATGAGGCCGTCCTCCTCGACCCCTGAGTCGTA
The DNA here is from genome assembly GCA_902805985.1 of uncultured Rubrobacteraceae bacterium. Classification (GTDB taxonomy): domain Bacteria; phylum Actinomycetota; class Rubrobacteria; order Rubrobacterales; family Rubrobacteraceae; genus Rubrobacter_D. Next base: position 2,953 of record CADCUW010000656.1, on the reverse strand, counting down.
GACGAGGCCTGGGGCGTCCGAGGGGCGCGGCCTGACGAGGGGGAGGAGGGAGCGGCGGAACATCTAGCGGCGGGGGCGGCGGCCGATGCGGGCGTCGAAGCCCCTGACGGAGTCCATGAAGGCTCCGGTATCGGCGGGGCCACCCGCGGGGCCGAGGGACGGGTAGCCGCCCTCGTGGAAGACCAGGGGGCCCTTTCTCGTGTCGCCGAGCCTCACGCCGACGACGCGGCCGAGAAAGAGGTCGTGGTCGCCGCCGGCGTAGGTCTCGGCCAGCTCGCACTCGATGGCCGCCAGGGCGCCCGCGGCGAGCGGGTCGCCCGTCGAGCCGTAGCCGCCGCCCAGAGAGTTTACGGCCTGCGGGCCGCTGGAGCGTTCGGGGGAGGCGAAGAGCCGCGAGAGGCCCTCCTGGTCGTCGGCGAGCAGGCTCACGGCGAAGTGGCCCTCCTCTTTTATGCGGGCGTTCAGGCGGGCGTCGCGGTGGACGCTCACGAGGAAGAGCAGGGGTTCGAGGGAGACCGAGACCACGGCGTTCGCCGTCATCCCCTCGGCCCGCTCCTCGCGACCGCTGGTGACGACCGTCACACCGGTCGGGAAGTGGCCCATCGCGCTCCTCAAGGCGTCGGCGTCCGCCCCGAGCACCTTCCAGGGATAAGAGGCCTCTTCTGCTGTGCTTCGGCCGTTGGGCGGCATCCCTATCCCTTCTCTTCTACGGGCATTCTGGAGGCTACTACGCCCCCGCTTCTCCCACAAGGAGACCCTTCGCCCGCAGGTCCTCCGGCCACCAGCGTCCCACGGCCTCCGCGTCGGAGCCGTACCAGCGCCCGAGCCTGCGGTTGTGGCGCAGCCCGTCGAGGACGAGCGTCTCCGAACCCGGCAGCAGCGCCGCACCTACCGGCACCACCCCGTCGCCTTCGGTCCTGCCGTCCTCGACGAACCCCTCGTAGCGCCCGCGAACCCTGCTGGAAGACGAGCCGTCCACGGCGGAGCCAGCGACGGAGAGGTAGCGGAGGCCCGAGTCCCCGTGCAGGGCGCCGGGGAAGAGGTCGTTTATCCTGCCGATGGGCTCTGCGAGGCGCCCTTGCGGGGGTGTGGCGTGGGGGGTGCCCAGCGTGATCAGGGCCGACACCCGCCTGTGCCCCGAGTACCGCCGCCCCCCGTAAGGCGGCTCCCCCCCGATAAACACCCGGCAGGCCAACCCCCCGGCCGAATGCCCGACGAGCACCGCCTTCTTCGCCTCGCTCCCGAGCAGGGCTCGATCGACCGCGCCCGCGACCTCGAACACCAGTTGCCCGAATCCCCTGAAGTACCCCGCCACCCAGTCAAGCGGCGTAACATCCGCGACATGCACCTCCGCCCCGGACATCCGGCCCAACGCATCCGCCATCTCCCGGTAACTCCCGGGCCACTGGGTAGCGCCTCCCACGATAACGACGGGCTCGACGGACATGCGGCAAGTATATCCGCCCGCAATCAGGTTATGAGGTTCCACTACGGGTGCCAGAAGGAGCCCGGTCCCGATGGTGCATCCCTAAAGCTTGAAAGCCTCCAGAGGAGGCGACCTCGAACCACATAACCTATGCGAGGCTCGACTGGAGCCCGTCCAGCACGAACTGGACCGCGAGGGCGGCGAGGAGCACGCCGAGCACCCGGGAGAGCACGTTCGCTCCGGTCTCGCCGAAGAGGCCCATGATGCGGGGGGCGAGCAGGAGCGAGACGAGCGTGAGGAGCAGGACGAAGAGCAGAACCCCGACGAAGACCCCGAGCTCTGCCGGGCTCCTCTCGCCGGTATAGAGGAGGACCGTCGTAATCGCGCCGGGGCCCGCGAGCAGTGGGATCGCGAGTGGAAAGACCGAGATGTCCGGGCCGTAGTCGTCCTCCTCCTGTTCGCGCACCGTGCGCGAGCGGAGGCCGGCCGGGCTCGCGAAGACCATGTCCAGGGAGAGCAGGAAGAGGAGGGCGCCGCCGGCGATCCTGAAAGCCGGGATCCCGATGCCGACCGCGGAGAGCAGCACGTCGCCGGCGAGGGCGAAGATCAGGAGTATCCCGGTCCCGAGCATGGTCCCCCTGATGGCGGTCTCCCGCTTGCGAGCGGCCGGGTAGCCGCGGGTAAGCGCCGCGAAGATGGGGGCGAGCCCCAGAGGGTCAACGACCACGAGCAACGTCACGAACGAGTTGAAAACGAGCTCGAGCACGCCGTCTACTCTACCTTACAGCGAGGACCCGACTTCAGGGATGAACCGCCACCCCTCCCGCAGGCCCCGCGCCCTCTCCAGCGTCCCCGCGCCGATGTTCCCCGCCCGGCCCCCGTACCGCCCGCGTAGCTCCTCCGAGAGAGCCTCCACCACGTCGGGCAACCGCGCCGGGAGGTCGGCGACGCACGAGGGGCGGAGAGGGAGACCGAGGCCGCCGTAGAAGCGCGCGAGCGCCTCCCGGACGGGGCCCGTGTCGTCTACCAGTATCAGGGCCTCAAGGCGCGCCGCCCGCTTCGTCACCCTCTGGGCCAGACCCGCGTGCTTGACGCCCAGCCACCCGCCGGACCTGACCGAGTAAGCCCCTGGGCAGAACTCGTCCTCGACCTCGCCGCCTTCAGCATCCACCCCGACCCTCCGGAGCGCCGACGATACGAGATCTACGCCGCCGGCGTAGCGCTCGTAGAGACCGTGGCGCAAATCCTCCACAGGGAACGTGAGGGAGAAAGAGAGCGAGCCCCCGTTCGCCGCCACAGCCCCGCCCCCCGAGTTCCGCACCAAAACCGGAAAGCCCAAGGCCTCGACCGACCGCGCGGCCCCCGAGAAACCCGTCCGCCTCGTCTCCGGCCTGGTCGCCCCGACGTAGGGGGAAGAAGACCACATAAGGGCGGTGGGTCCGCGCTCCCCGGAGGCGACCTCCTCCAGAACGGCCTGCTGCAGGCCGAAGCCGACCTCCGGGTTCTCGAAGGGTTCTGATACCAGGA
>CADCUW010000655.1 GCA_902805985.1 uncultured Rubrobacteraceae bacterium | reverse complement strand
GGCAACCTTAGCCGTGTGTGGAGATCCGATAATCTGTCGAGCTTTGGTGTTGCTCCTCCGGAATCCCGACTACAACGTGAGGTACCTGCCCGATACCTCTTTGGGTGTTTCGGGGGGCTGACGGGGGTCAAGGTACTTTTGCTAGCGCTCGGGCTCGACATGAGTCGGCGCAGGACGGTTCTGGAACTCCTGGATAGAGTAGAGGATACCAGGGGCATCCACGTACTGGAGTTGGCTCCCACCTTCGAAGACGAGCCGGAGCCGCGGCGAGAGGTCACCCGTACGGACCGCAGAATTCCTTGGCCTTGCAGCACCGAACAACTCAAGCAGCAGATCAACATTGCGAACGGGTCGTCTGCTGTTCGACGAGACCACCCGGTACGGGAGCCCATAGCCGCGTCCTCCGCGACGCATTCGCGCGTACGTTTACTTCATGGGGACGGGGATCTGTCCGGCGCGGCGCTAAGGTTCGGTGATCAGGTCCAGGATACCCAACTCTAGCGCCTTCACGACCGCCTGAGTACGATCGGATGTTCCCAGCTTGGCTATGATGTGCTCAACGTGGTTCTTGGCCGTGCCCAAGCTTATCACCAGCTCTTCGGCGATCTGACGGTTGGTAAGCCCCCTCTTCATCAGCCGCAAGACCTCGAGCTCTCTGGGCGTGAGTTGGCCGGAAGAAGGGTCCCCGGCGGGCCGCCGGGGGCCCTTCGCCCCCTCCCCGGCCGCCAATCGCCGGAGCAGTCGTGCCGCGAGCTCGGAATCCAGGGGCGACTCGCCCTCGCGTACCCGTCGCACGGCCCCGATGACCTCCTCCTGGGGGGCGTCCTTGAGCACGTAGCCCGCCGCGCCCGCCTTAAGCGCCTCCAGCAGGTAGTCTGGGTTCTCGTGCATCGTAATCATAAGAACGCTGGTTTCGGGGTACCTCTTCTTGATCTCGCTCGTGGCTGCCAGCCCGTCCATCTCCGGCATGCGCACGTCCATGAGCAGCATGTCGGGCCGCGTTCGCGAGCACACCAGTAGCGCCTCCCGGCCGTTGGCGGCCTCGCCCACAACCTCGATATCGGCCTCGTCCAAGAGCATGTCTTTGATCCCCTCGCGGGCGAGGTCGTGGTCGTCTACGACGACGAGTCGCGTCGCTGTGCGCCCCTCGTTGAGCCCGGATGCCTCGTTTCCCTCCACGTTTCCACCCCAATGCTAGAAAAACGCCCGTCAAAACATGCGCCCGCGCCGAGCCATCTTACGTTATCAGGCTATCCTTGAAAGGGCACCTTCGGGATCATCCAAACGGATGATCTTTTCGGGTCCGAGGGACCTTACGGTCCTGCGTCGCAGATGGATCACCTCGTGAGCGCCAGAGGTACGTTGGCCACCACCGAGGTACCGCCGCCGGGACGGCTGTCGACCCGGAGCGTCCCTCCGAGAGCGCCGATGCGCTCCCGCATCCCGGCCAGGCCGACCCGCTCTCCGGGCCCGCTCTCCAGGGGCGGCGCGGCCGGGTCAAACCCTCGTCCGTCATCAGAGACCACGAGGCGCACCTCCTCCACTTCGCGCAGCAGTTCTATGCGGACCCGCCGGGCCCTGGCGTGCTTGCGCATGTTGGTCAAGGCTTCCTGGGCTATGCGGTAGAAGGCGATCTCTACCGTCTCGGGCAGACGATCCTCCCCGGCGGTCTCTTCATAGTCGACCCCATACCCCTCTTCGCGGAGGCGCTCGACCTCCAGGGAGAGGGTCGCCACCAGCCCGAGGTCGTCGAGGGTCGTCGGCCTCAGGTTCGCGATGATGCGTCTGGCGTCCGAGACCGTCCCCCTGACGAGCTTGAGGATCCGCTGCAGATCGTTTCGCCCCTTCTCCGCCTCAGGCGGGTGGCGACGGGCGAAAGCCTGGAGGTGCTGGTGGGCGGCGGCCGCGACCTGGGCCAGCCCGTCGTGCACCTCGTAGGCCACCCGGCGGCGCTCCTCTTCCTGGGCCCCGAGCAGCTTCCCGATCAGATCCTGCAGCATCCGCTCTCGCTCGGCCAACTCCTCGTAGAGCTGGGCGTTCTCCAGGGCGCTGGCGGCCTGGCTGGAGAGGCTGCTCAGCACCTCGATCGTATCGTCTTGGGCCAACGACTCCGAGCCGTAGGCCTCGAGGATCCCCGCGACACGGTCCCTGACCTTTAGCGGCAGGTACAGCACCAGGCCGTTGTTACCGGAGTGCTCGGAGCTTCGCAGACGGAGCAGGCGCCGCTGCTGATCCTCCAGAACCTCTACGCGCGCGCGCTCGGCCTCCGGGGAGAATCGGATGCGTGGCCACAGGCCCTCCAGCCCTTCCGAACGCCAGATGCGCAGCTCCCCATCTTCGCGGGTCCTGCTGATGACCGCCGCGGTGAGCCCCGCGACGCCGCGCATAATCTTCAGCAGCCTCGATACGACCTCTTCCGATCGCAGCGTGGAACCGAGGACCTGGCCGGCCTCCCGGAGCGCCAGCAGGGTGCTCAGGCTCCTGCGAAGATCCTCTTCGGAGCGGTTCCGCTGGGTGATGTCGTGGGCGACTATGCACATGGCCTCCTTGCCGCCGTACAGCACGAGGCTGACGTTCACATCGACGTCTAACAGGGAGCCGTCTTTGCGCCGGTACTTTCTCTCGCCGACGGAGTAGTGCCCCCGTTCCACGATGCGTCTGGTGTTGTCGTCGACGCTCCCGGGTTCGTGGGCGACAACGTCGTAGAGGGTCATGTCCTGAAGTTCGTCTGCCGTGAGGCCCAACGAGCGCTGCAGCGCCGCGTTGGCCTCCAGGATACGTTTGTCTTCGGGGTCGACGATAAAGATGTTCTCGACGCTCTGCTCGACCACGGAGCGGTACAGTTGCTCGCGCTGCCTGAGCGCCTCCTCGGCGCGGGTGCGGTCGCTGACGTCCCGCGAGGAGGTCTGGAGGCGCACGACGTTGCCGTCGTCGTTCAGAATAGGCTCGGTGAGCGTCTCGAACCAGGTGTACTCGCCGTTCTTCTTGCGGATCCGGTAGGTTATCGAGGCGCCCCGCCCCTGGTGAACCCTGTGGTGGGCCTCCGAGCGGATGCGCCAGGCGTCATCAGGGTGGAACAAGGCGTAAGTGTCGGCACCGAGCAGCTCATCAGGCTCGTAACCGAGCAACCGCTTGGAAGAGGGGCTGACGTAGACGTAGCGCCCGTCGGGCTCGTGGAGGCAGATCAGGTCGTTCGTCTTCTCCGCGAGCAGCCTGAAACGCTCCTCGCTCTGTCTGAGCGCCTCCTCGGCCCGCCGACGCTTAGTGGTGTCGCGGGTATTGACGACGACCCCGCGTATGATGGGATCGTCGAGCAGGTTGACCGCGATGGCCTCGAAATCATGCCAGCTCCCCGCCCTGTCGCGGACCCGATACTCGACCGACAAGCGCCGCCCGGGTTCTTCCAGAAGTTCCGCCAGCTTACTCCTCACGGGCCCCGCATCGTCCGGGTGCATAAAGTCGAGGGCGGCCAAGCCCACCCTCTCTTCGGGCTTGAAACCAAGCACGAGCTCTACAGCCGGGCTCTCGTAGACTATCGTGCCATCGGCGTCGAGGATCATGATGATGTCCGAGGCGTAGCGGACCAACGAACGGAACCTCTTCTCGCTCTGCCTGAGAGCCTCTTGGACGCGGTGTTGCTCCGTCGTGTCGGCTGTGTAGAAGCGCAGCAGTTCCCTCTCCGGGACCGAGATGATCATCTGCCGATAGGCGGACCCGTCGACCTGGATCTCCCGGACAACGGGCCGGCCGCCTCCCCGGATCTCGTGTTCGACCGCCTGCAGGCCTTCGAGCACGGGGTGCCGCAGACCCAGCGCGCCCAAGTCCGGGAACCGCTCGCGCGCCGCAGCGTTGAGGTAGGTAATCTCACCCCCGACGGTGGTCTCGAGTATGGGATCTGGGTTGAGATCCGGAAACGAGGCCAACCAAACGAGTTCTTCCTCGGCCCCCTTGCGATGCGTGATGTCCTGGATCGTGGCGACCGCGCGGGATGGCCGCCCGGCCTCATCCCTTAGGAGGGTTGTGTTCACCTCGACCCAGATAGTGGTGCCGTCCTTGCGCATGTAGCGCTGCTCGGCGGAGTATTCGGAGGTCCTGCCGGAGATCATGCTCCTGAGGCCTTCGGCGTCCCTCTCGCGATCTTCGGGGTGCGTGATCTCGGAGGGCGTAAGCCGGAGCATCTCCTCGGCGGAGTATCCGGTGATCTCGCAGAGCTTCGGGTTGACGCGCAGGAAGCGCCCGGTGTGGGGATCGACCTGCGCCTTCCCGACGCCCGCGAGCTCGAACATGGCGCGGTACTCTGCTTCACTTTTCCGCAGCACTTGCTCGGCGCGCTCGCGCTCGGTTCGCTCCTCGAATTCGCGCACAGCCCGGCGAACCGCCGGTGCGAGGCGCTCCAAGCGATGTTTCAGAACGTAGTCCGTGGCGCCCCTTTTTAAGGTTTCGATCGCCGCCTCCTCGCCGAGCGTGCCGGAGATGAGGATGAACGGCACCTCGGGACAGACCCCTCGCACTATCTCCAACGCGGAGAGACCGTCGAAGCCGGGGAGCGCATAGTCGGCCAGGATGAGGTCGAAACCGCCTTTTTGCAGGGCGGCGGAGAACTCGGAGCGCGTCTGCACCCGCTCTATCTCGCAGTCTATGCCGCCCTCGGCCAGGGCGTCGTGCTCGAGTTCGGCGTCCAGACGGCTGTCTTCGAGCTGAAGAATGCGTATCGTGCCCGACCCCCTCTCGTCCCGCCCCACGAGGCCGCGTGCTGCGGTCAACGGTCTTGGTCCGTGGTGCTCGGGAGTTGGTTGAGCGAGCCCCAGAAGAGGCCGACCTCCCTCAGGGCTTCGATAAACCCGTCGTAGCTCATCGGCTTCACGACGTAAGCGTTGGCACCGAGGTCGTAGCTTTCGAGCAAGTCCCTCTCCTCGCGCGAGGAGGTGAGCATTACAACGGGTATCGTCTTCATGCAAGGGTCGGTCTTGATCCGTTCCAGCACCTCCAACCCGTCCACTTTGGGCAGCTTGAGATCGAGGAGCACCACCTTGGGGTTCGCCTTGGGCCTCGACTCGTGAGCCCCCTTACGGTACAGGTAGTCCAGCGCCTCTTCGCCGTGGTTGGCGACGAACACCTCGGGTATCGGCTGGTTCTCGCCCAGGGCAGCGAGCGTGAGCTCCACGTCGTTCGGGTTGTCTTCGACTAGCAAGATCACACCGGGATCACCCATCGTCGTTCTCCATAGACCGGGGCAGCGAGAAAAAGAAGGTGGCCCCCTTCCCCATGTCACCCTCCGCCCAGACGCGTCCGCCGTGACGGTTGACGATGCGCTGCACGTTCGCTAGCCCAATGCCGTTGCCCTCAAACTCGTCTGTACTGTGCAGGCGCTGAAACACCCCGAAAAGTTTGCTCACATATTTTACATCAAACCCCACCCCATTGTCCCGAAAAAAGAACACCGTCTCCCGTTCCTCGTTGATACTCCCGACCTCGATAATGGCCGGGTCGCGGTCACGCGTGTACTTTATGGCGCTGGAGAGAAGGTTCCCTACGACGAGCCGCAACATCGAGGGGTCGCCGTGAACGTCAGGCAGTACCCCCACCTTCCACTCGACCTCCCTTCCCTCTGTCTCGAGCTGAAGTTCGCTCCTCGCCTCACCGACGATGCCGTTCATATCGACCACGGTCTGGCGCATCTCGGCGCGCCCCATCCGGGAGAAGGCCAGGAGGTCGTCGACGAGGGTTCCGGCGTGCTCGACCGAAGAGAGGATCGTCTCGAGGTAGCGTAGGCTGACCTTATCCAGCGACGAGCCTGTTCTCCTGCGCAGCATCTGTGCAAAGCCGCCGATATCCCGCAGCGGTGCCCGCAGATCGTGTGAGACGGAGTAAGAGAAGGATTCCAGCTCTTTGTTGGCCTCAGACAACTGCGCCGTGCGCTCTTCGATCCGCCGCTCCAGCTCCTCGTTGAGCTTGCGGATCTGATCCTGATCTCGCGTGCGCTCGCTCGCGTCGCGGTAGTTAGCGATGATCCCCTCCACGAACAGATCGTCGAGCAGGTTCTTGCCCACCGCCTCGATGTGGCACCAGGATCCGTCTGCGGCACGCCGACGGAACTCGGCCCTCACGTTGACGCCCGGGTTGGCCAAGGCCTCGATAAAGAACTCGCGATTCTGATCAATGTCGTCCGGGTGGACCAGTGGCGACTCGAAGACGTTCTCGCCGATCCTGTCTTTGGCTCCATAGCCCAGTATGCGCTCCACCGAAGGGCTCTGGTAGAGGATATTTCCTTCTGCATCGAACACGCTGATTATGTCCGAGTTGTTCTGAACCAGCGCCCGGAATCGTCTCTCGCTCCGGTGCAGGTCCTCCTCGATCCTGCCGCGCTCCGCGACCTCCCTCTGGGCCCTGCCGTAGAGGAGAGCGTTGTCTACCGCTAAGGCGGCGCGGCGGGCCAGTTCCTCGGCGACCCTCAGGTCGGATGGCTCGTAGCGTCGTCCCGACTCGGCCGAGACGAGGGTGATCGCGCCCAAGGTTCCCCCGGCGGCGTTGAGCGGCACGATCATGGCGGAGGTGAAGCCGATCTTGTGGATGATGCGGAGTTGCTCCTCGTCGCGGGCAGAAGCCTCGATCATCTCGTCGGTGATCTCGGGCAGAAACTCGGGGCGACCGGTCCTCAGCACCTTGGGAACCCCGGCGGGGGCATCGGGGTCCGGCGGGTAGCGTTCCTGGAGCTCGCGGGCCCAGACGACCTTCTCCGGGTCTTGGTGGGCGATGGCGAGCCGCTCGATCGATCCGCCCTCTCCCAGTACATCGACGGCACACCAGTCAGCCAGGTGGGGGACCGCGAGGCGCGCTACGCTCGACAGCGTGACGCGGTAGTCCAGCGAGGAGGCCAGCACCTCGCCCGACTCGGCGAGGAAGCGCAGCGTCTCGTCCGCCCGCTCGCGCTCGATGGCCGCGGCGAGAACGTTCGCCACCGATTGCAAGAAGCTGCTCTCGCCCTGCGCAAAGACCCTGCGCTCCCTGGTATAGGCACCCAAGACGCCGAACAGGCGTCCTCCGGGGCTGACGATCGCACCCGCGTCGCTCACCACCTCGTGCTCGCGCAGCAACGACGAATCGCGCAAGGGCGCTTCTGTGCGCAGGTCCTCGAACGTCATAGGCTCCAACGGGAGGGGCGAACGACCCGCCCCCGATTCGGCAGCCGCGCGGACCGTTGCGCGGCCGACGAGCCCCCCTTCCAACCCGCGCCCGCCCGCAAGAGAAGACGCTCGTCGTCAGACAGCAGCTCCAAGATGGCGCAGTACTCGACTTCCAAGACGTCGACGACCAGCCGGACCGCGGCTTCCATAAGCGCGGGGAGGCTCTTCTCCGTCAGCGCCCGCTGGCCAAGCTCCGCGACGGCTCGCTGCTCGCGTGCTCGTGCCCGGACCTCCTTCTCACCCCCCTCGGCCTTTAACGCCTGCGCCTCCGCGCGGCGCCTCGCCGAGCGCGTCATCTCCACGAGCGCGCTGATCAGGATCCCCTCTAGGACGAAGAGGGCCCAGCGAAGGTCTTGGGTGATGTTGACGATCTGCAGGGCGTACCCCGAGAAGAGGAAAAAGTAGCCCGCCAGCACCGCCGAGAGGACGGTCGCCAGGAGGCCCGGCCACAGGCCACCGATCCAGGCGGCGACCATCACCGCGGCGAAGAACAGCAGGAACGGGCTGCTGCGCGGGTCTCCCCCGATCAGGGGGACGAACACCGACTGCAGCGACAGCGCGAGCCCGACCGCCAGCACCGCCACGGCGTAACCGAGCTGTGGCCGAAGCCTCGAACTTAAGACCGGCTGCGTCCTATCGTGACGCACCGCACGGGCACGATCCCTGCTCTGTGGAGGGCAAATCGGGGGGCGTTCGAGCTGGCGCCTTCTGAACGAGCCCTAAAGGGTGCGACCTTCGATGCCTCCTAGTGACCGAGGGCTCCGCGCCATACCGGCGCCGGAGCCACGCCCCAACCGTAGCCTGACCGCACGCTACTTTGTCGCGTCTTAAGGTTGCCGTCTTTTCGACGCCACCCCGCCGACCTTCGTGGTAGCCGGGAGGAACGCGCGCCGCATCGTCGGTCTTACCTTTCACCTCAAGTAGCCGCCCCTTCTAGCAGCCGACAACACACAGTATCTTAAGGGAGAACAGACGTAGAGGTATCCACCATACGGCCTATCTCGCCGGGGGCGGCCAAGATCACCCGCAGAGGTTTTCGGTGTCGTGTGCTCGTCCCCGTGCCGAGATGCGCGACGGCCGACAACCCGGTCACCTTTAGGAGACGCGCACATCCGAACCTGCCTGCATAGAGATCACCTCCCTTGCACGCCCAGACAAGGCATCAAAATCGGCGGGTAGGCAGTCTACCCTTCGCGATCCTGCTCGCCCTGTACTCCAGGCGTACCCTCGGCGTCATCCGTCGAACCGAATACCCTCTGAGAGCCCCCTGATAGGCCGTGGGGGGGACAAGGGTTCGCAGGGGTACTACCCTTGCATCCGAGCACTCGTAGCGTCGCCAGCTGCTCGGGCGTCTGCACCCCCTCCGCGATCACCTTCATACCTAGGCCATGCCCGAGCCCGATCACCCCTCAACGATAGCCGCGTCCTTCAGGTCTCGTCCTATACCCTCCACAAACTGCCTGTCTGTCTGTCTTTAGCGTGCTCGCGGGGCAGCGTTTCAGGTACGTGAAGGAGGGGTAGCTCGTGCCAAAGTCGTCCGTGGCGAGGTTTACGCTCAAGGCCGTGAGCTCCCGCAGGGAGGCAGCCATGGCCTCCCCGTCGCCCACCACGACGCTCTCGGTTAACTCGAGTTCTAGATTGTTCGCGTCCAGCCCCGACGCTTCGAGAGCCCGTGTGACTTTGCGCGCCTGGTATGGCTGGGCAGATACTGCTTGGCAGAGAGGTTCGTTCGTCTTGAGCGAGGGGTCGCACCCGTGCTCATCCTGCCACTCTCGCATCTGCCGGCAGGTCTCCTCCAGCACCCATTATCCCACGGACACGATGAGCCCCGTCTCCTCAGCGATCTCGATAAATGCCTTTGACGAGAGTAGGCCCCGCTCCGGGTGCTACCAGCTCACGAGCGCCTCTACCTCCACTAGCCTGCCCGTCTCGAAATCCTCTAGACTAGGACATCCCCTTCTCGCTGTCTTCGTGTCAAGCGTTCCGGCTCCGCGAAAGAATCGCGGAGCGCCCGGAGCGCCTTGGACAGGTCTGTCCGCGGCGGTCCGAGTTCCCCGCACCCCAAGCAGCAGGCGCGTCTTTGGTTTCCAGCGCCGGTCGTCACCCAGGCGGGGTAGAGATACCTGCAACGCCAATTTGCCGGTCCTATCCGCACCGCTTCGGCCATCCGGGTCCTTCCCTTTGCCCACACTCTTTCGTGCCCGCAACCGTAGCCTACGGGAGGATCGGGCGCGTCCCCGAACGGCCTATCTTCTCGGGTCTTGG
>CADCUW010000654.1 GCA_902805985.1 uncultured Rubrobacteraceae bacterium | reverse complement strand
GTTCTCTTCGTAGGAGAGGTCCGCCGTCTCCCGCATGTACGCGACGTCGGCCCCGGCGCAGAACGACCGCCCCTCCCCGGCGAGCACCACCACGCGCACGCTCTCGTCCTCGGCAAGCTCATCGAAGGCGGTGGTCAGTTCCCCGATCAGGGCCGCGTTCAGCGCGTTGTGGGCGTCCGGGCGGGCCAGGGAGATCCTGGTTACCGGCCCTTCGACCTCCACCTCTAGATGCTCGTACTCGCTCAACGTCTCCTCCCGACTCGCCTGCAACCCCGGCCCCTCTCCCGACCCTTCGAGGGGTCACGCGACCGGGCTTCTGCGGCGAACGAGCTCAGGCCGACGCCGCCCTCTCGCCCATGTGGCGGTGCCAGGGGGTCAGAACCTCGCACCCTCCGGACGTCACGGCGACGGTGTGCTCGTACTGGGCGGACAGGGCCCCGTCCGCGGTCACCACGGTCCAGCCGTCTTTTAGAAGCCGGATCTTTGGGCTGCCCTCGTTGATCATCGGCTCGATCGTGAAGACCATGCCCTCTCTTAGCCGCAGCCCACGTCCGCGCCGGCCGAAGTGCTCGACGTGTGGCTCCTCATGCAGCTTCCTGCCGACACCATGCCCCCCGAGCTCCCGAACCACACCATACCCGTGGAACTCCGCCAGCTCCTGGATGGCTGCCCCCACGTCCCCGAGCCGCCCGCCGGGCCGCGCCTCCGCCACGCCAGCCTCCAGGCACTCCACGGTGACGTCCAATAGCTTTTTGGCCGCCGGGGTGACCTCTCCTACCGGGTACGTGTAGCAGGCGTCCCCTATCCAGCCGCCGAGCGAGGCCCCGACGTCGATCCCGACGACGTCTCCCCCGCGCAGCTTCCTGCGCGACGGGATGCCGTGGACGACCTGCTCGTTCACCGAGGCGCAGATGGTACCGGGAAAAGGCGGAACGGAGGCCGACGGCCGGTAGCCCCTGTACGGAGACTCGGCGCCGTTGGCGAGAAGGAACTCCCCCACGATGCCGTCGAGGTCGTCCAACCCGACACCCGGGCGCACGTGGGGGCGCAGCATCCCGAAGGTGCGGGCGACCAGGTCTCCCGCGAGCCTCAGGCCCTCGATCTCGTAGAGGCTACGAAGGACTACCATCGGCCTCCCACCTCACATCCTGAAGACGCCGAAACGCGTCTCTTCGGGCGGCGCGTTGGCCGCGGCGGAGAGGCCGAGGGCCAGGACCGTGCGGGTGTCTAGCGGGTCTATGACGCCGTCATCCCAGAGCCTCGCGGTGGAGTGGTACGGGTTTCCCTCCTCCTCGTACTTCTCGAGGATCGGGCGCCGGAACCCCTCGCGTTCCTCGTCGGTCATCTCCTGGCCCTCACGCGCGAGGTTGTCCTCCTGCACCGTGAGGAGGACGTTCGCCGCCTGGGGCCCGCCCATGACGCTGATGCGGGCGTTGGGCCACATCCAGAGGAAGCGCGGCCCGTAGGCCCGGCCGCACATCCCGTAGTTGCCGGCGCCGAAGGAGCCCCCGATCACGACGGTGAACTTCGGCACGCCCGCGTTGGCGACGGCCATGACGAGCTTCGCCCCGTCCTTGGCGATGCCGCCGGCCTCGTACTCCCGCCCGACCATGAAGCCCGTGATGTTCTGCAAAAAGACGAGCGGGACGCCCCTCGCGCAGCACAGCTCGACGAAGTGGGCGCCCTTGAGCGCGGATTCCGAGAACAAGATGCCGTTGTTGGCGACGATACCTACCGGGTGGCCCATGATGCGGGCGAACCCGCAGACCAGCGTCTCGCCGTAGAGCGGTTTGAACTCGTGCAGGCGGCTCCCGTCAACGACGCGTGAGATCACCTCCCGAACGTCGTAGCCCTGGCGGTAGTCCGCCGGCACGACGCCGTAGAGCTCGGAAGGGTCCCTGGCCGGCTCCTCCGGTTCCTCGACCGTCCAGGGGATCCTCTTCTCCCGGTTCAGGTACGCGACGATCTGGCGCACGATGGCTATGGCGTGCTCGTCGTTCTCAGCGAAGTGATCGGCGACGCCCGAGAGGCGGGTATGGACCTCGGCGCCACCGAGCTCTTCGGCGGATACCTCTTCGCCGGTGGCGGCCTTCACGAGCGGGGGGCCGCCTAGGAAAATGGTGCCGGTCCCCTTCACGATGACGACCTCGTCGCTCATCGCCGGCACGTAGGCGCCGCCGGCCGTGCATGACCCCATAACAGAAGCTATCTGGGGGATCCCCGCAGCACTCATCCTGGCCTGGTTAAAGAAGATGCGCCCGAAGTGATCTCGGTCCGGGAAGACCTCGTCCTGGAGCGGCAGATAGGCCCCGCCGGAATCCACGAGGT
>CADCUW010000653.1 GCA_902805985.1 uncultured Rubrobacteraceae bacterium | reverse complement strand
CGCCGAGCAGCTGCGGAAGGTGCGCGAGTTCGAGAAGGGTAACAAGAACCGCCAGACCCTCATAGAGCAGATCGACCGCAAGATAAGGGCTAACTCCTAGAGCGAACCCTTAGGACGAGACGCCGAGGGCCGGGACTAGCCTCCCGGCCCTCTTCTTGTGCCACGTCGTCCCGGTTCACGTCCTCACGGACCTGCGTAGCAGAAGGTCAGACGACTCTCTTTACGCTTCCTGCTAGCCGGGTACGAGGTGAGTCTAGAGCAGAGTTTCCAATGAGGGCGGGTCTCATTGCAGGAGCTATCAGCCATCAACGACCGAAAAGCGGCGACTTCGAAACCTGACGATTGCCCAACCGCGCACCCAACCGCATGTAGTAGCTGCAGGTGAGGCCGAAAGCCGAAGCGCGCGTTGAAAGGCGCGAAGCGTCATAGCTGACAAGCTGCCAGAGGCAACCTGTTAAGAGACTAGCTCGCCGCGGACTATAAGGCGGTTCTCGAACGTGGGTATCGGGGTGCAGGTTTGAAGAGAGACTACTGTCTTGCCTTCCACGGGACGCGTCACCCAGGTGTCGTCGGGCTCGACCGTAATCCGGTCGTAGACTCTGAAAGCGTACGCTCGGCCGTCCGCGCTCTTCAAGATGATTTCGTCCCCGGGCATAAGCTTTTCGAGGTCGTGGAAGGCGCGCGGGACCAGGGTGCGGGGGAAGCCGAGGGCGTGGCCCGCTATAAAGGTGTTTGAGCCCTCTTCCCACGGTAGGCCGCTGTCCTTTATTCGCAGCAGACCTTCCCGGTCTAGTTCCTCTTGCCGGAAGCCCGTAGGCACCGCTACCTCCTCAAGGCCCAGCTTCGGCACCGTGAGCGTCATGTTTTTCGGGGTGGGCCCCCCCCGGGCGGACCTCGCGTCCTCGGGGAGAGCCTCGGGTCCCCGGATTCCCTCCCCGAGGAGGGTGCCGGTGTTCTTTACCTCTTCGGTGCGCAGTTCGACCGAAGAGGTATCCTTCTCGGGCCAGATCGGCAGGCAGAGGAGGCAGAGCGCAACCAGGGAGGCCACGAAGAACGCCGTTTTTCGACCGTCGAACACCCTTCAGGAGTATAACAGCGGGCTCGCTTTTCCCGTTAGAATGGATCCCATGAAGATAGAAGACTTGATCGAAGACTTCTCCGTCGACCTCTGGAACGACCCGGGCACAAGCCCCCGAACCGCTGAGTTTTACGTGGCCGACCTGCGCGAGTTTGCCCGCTTTCTCGTGAACAGGGGCGTGGAGGAGGCTGAAGACCTCGGGGTTGGGACGGTGATGGAGTTCCGCAACCACCTGCTCGATGGCAACCGCAAGCGCTTCACCGTCTACCGCAAGGACGCCGCCGTCAGGCGCTTTCTGGACTGGGCGCGGACTTCTTCTGACGCGGAGCTGGACTTCGATCCCATCGAACCCATGCACCAGCCGCTGGACCAGAAGATCATCTCTTTAGAAGACGAGGAGGCAGAGCAGCTCCTCTCCTTCCCGACTGACACCCTCGATGCGGCGCGCGACGCGGCGGTTATCAGGCTCATGCTCGACACGGGGGTGACGGTGGGGGAGATCCGGGGCCTCCTCAAGAGCGACGTTGACCTCGCGGCCGGCCAGGTCCAACTCGGCGGCCCCGGCTCCCACCTCGCCCCCCGCGCCCGCCGCCTCTCCGCCGAGACAGTCGAAGCCATCCGACGCTACCTGACGATGCGCAATGACGAGACGCCCGAGCTCATCGTTGGCCGAGCAGCCCGGCCCGTGACCACCTCCAAGTCGCTCCAGATCGCGCTCTGGAAGAGGTGCGACGCGGTCGGCATGTGGCGCGTCTCGCCCATGGTCCTACGCCACACCTTCGCCATCCGGCTCCTCCGCCGCGGCGGCACCCTCAACGAGCTGAAAGAGGCCCTCGGCGTGCGGGACACCTCGAACATTGGCGTCTACAAGAAGTTTGTGTAGGTCCGTTTCTCGCAACACTCCACAGGTCGGACCGTCCGCTGACAACGCTTTTGTGCCTTGGTCCAATGCCCTTCACAATCCACGTTCGCTCCTGCCCCTGATATTTCTTAGAGGACTAGCAATTCCCGCGGACTGTAACCAAACAGGGACCCGCGTCGTCCAAGCATTCAGCGCAGACAACATCGACACGTAGCAGACCAAAATCTAGATCACCCACAGGTGTGCGGGCGCGTGAGGCATGGCACAATAGTCGAAGGTCGGTTTTGGGATAGCAACTGGGGGGTCCTCGGGTGGCATCGGAAAGCTCCAATCAGGCGACGGAGTCGCATCAAGGCGAGCAGCAGGAGCAAGAGGATCAGCAGAACCAGC
>CADCUW010000652.1 GCA_902805985.1 uncultured Rubrobacteraceae bacterium | reverse complement strand
CCGGTCTCGGCTCGCGTATGCCCCACGTTCCCGGGGAGAGGTCCCGGGCCAGGTCGCGCACCTCGTAGAGCGTGAGGCCCTCGCGCTCTACCCGGGGGAGCAGGAGGGTCTTGCCGTCGCCCAGCACGCGCCGCAGGAACCCGTCGGTCCGAAGCTCGGTGCCGAAGGAGGCGTAGGCCAGGACCACGTTGGAGAGCCGGTACGGCCGGAGATCTAGGACACGAGCAACGATGCGGCTGCTCAGCGAGGCGCGTTGCTCCTCTGGTAGTGCCTCGCGGCGGCGGAGTACCACGTCTCTCAGGGCGGCTTTTGCCTCCGCGGCCATCAGACCGCCGGTTACGCGGTCGTCGTGCGGGCGGCCTGGAGGGCGTTGTGGAGCAGCATCGCGCGCGTCATCGGCCCGACGCCGCCGGGCACGGGGGTTATGGCTGAGGCCTTCGGTTCCACCTCGTCGAAGCGGACGTCCCCCGTCAGGCCGCCCTCTTCCCTGCGGTGGATGCCGACGTCGACCACGACGGCGCCCTCCCCGACGTGCTCCGCCCCGACCATCTCCCGCTGCCCGAGCGCGACGACGAGGACGGCCGCCCTGGAGGCGACCGCCGGGAGGTCTCGCGTGCGCGAGTGGCAGACGGTGACCGTGGCGTTCTCGCGCAAGAGGAGCTGGGCCATCGGTTTGCCGACGAGGTTGGAGCGCCCGAGCACCACGGCCTCCCGGCCCGCGAGCGGGATGTCGTGGCGCCGCAGGAGCTGGATGACCCCGTGCGGGGTGCAGGGCATGAGGGAGGGCAGGCCCATCGAGAGCCGGCCCGCGCTCTCGGGGTTCAGGCCGTCCACGTCTTTTTCGGGCTTTATCCGGGAGATCAGGGGCTGCGGGTCCAGGCCTTCAGGCAACGGCAACTGCACGATGAAGCCCGAGACCTCCGGGTCGTCGTTGAGCCGGTCGATGAGGGCGGCCAGCTCCTCCTGGGAGACGTTCGGCGGGAACCTGTGGACTCTCGAGTCCATGCCGACCTCCTCCGCGTCGGTCTCCTTGTGGCGCACGTAGGTGACGGAGGCCGGGTCTTCGCCGGCCAGGATCACATCCAGCCGCACCCGGCGTCCGAGCGCCCGCAACTCCTCTATGCCGCCGGCGACCTCGGCTTTTATGGCCGCCGCTGTAGCCTTGCCGTCAAGAATCCGGGCCATCATCCTCCGAAAAGCTCGCGTACACCCTGTCTGTCCTGGCCGCCATCACGAAGTCGTTGCGGTGGAGGCCGCCGATGGCGTGCGTCCACCATCCCACCGTCACCCTCCCCCACTCCGTCAGGAGCGCCGGGTGGTGGCCGGCCTCCTCGGCCCTCTCGCCGACCCTGTCCGTGAAAGCCAGCGCCGAAGCGAAGTCCTCGAACCGGAACTCCCGCTCCAGGCGCTCGACCCCGCTGCGCTCCACCACCCGCCAGCCGGGCACATCCCGGAGAAGCGCCTCAACCTCCGGCCCACCGAGCGTCGGTTCGCCGCCCCGGCAGGGAACGCACTTCTCTCCGGCGAGCTCCGCCACTACCCCTCACCTCCAATCCGGTAGCAACCCTCACGTACGCCCAGATCTTACAGGCCCAAAGCCCTTCCGTTCGTCCGGGCAGGATGCGCCGAGGCATTCTCCTGTACCGTCGCACGAGACTTGCCTGCCGACTTTGCCCCTGACTCCCGCTACGTCTCCGCGACCTTGCGGGGCGTTAGTCCGGTCGAGGCGGGGTAGCAGAGCGTCGAGCGGGCGTCGCCAGAGCCTCCGTCACGTTCGCGGGAGTGGGATCCTGACCTCGTCCTCGAGGGACGGGTCATCGGCATGTTCGGCGCAGCCCGTGGCCGCGAAGTAGCGGATGCGAACCTCGCTCTCGGAGGCGTCGATGCGAAGGAAGTTCGTGAACAGCGGCGGGTCGTTCCAGTCGAAAAACTCGGAGAAGAAGTTGTGGAGAAGGTTCCGTCCGCTGCCGGGCAGAGGGAAGATCCGGCCGGCCGCGCGACGGGCGCGCTCTCCGACGCTCATCCCGAATGAATCCACGCGGTCAGACGCGGCCATGCGCCGGGGACCGTCGGCGGGGTCGGGCTATGGTCTCTGGTCTCTGGTGCAGGCTTGGGGGGCCGGCATCTGCCGCGGACGAGGGTTCTCCCGAACGCCCGGAGCGTGGTTAGACGAATAGTCTGAGTGACCCGCGGGCGGGGTTCCGTAGCCTAGTTGACCTCGATAAAGCCGTCGGGGCAGATCACGGCGGCGCCGTCTCCGCGCTCGTAGCAGCGGGTCCAGTCGCGGGTCGTGGCGTCAGGGGCGGAGCCCTCGGCGAGCGCGTCCCCGAGCTCG
>CADCUW010000651.1 GCA_902805985.1 uncultured Rubrobacteraceae bacterium | reverse complement strand
CGCCTTCAACAAGAACGGCGACCAGAGAGGCGTCGCAGACCCCAGGCTCGGTTCCCTGGCCGACAACGGCGGGCCCACGCGGACGCACGCCCTCCTCGCCGGCAGCCCCGCCATCGACGCCGTCCCCGTCGGGACCAACGGCTGCGCCGCCGACTTCACCGCCGACCAGCGCGGGGTGCACAGGCCCCTGGGCGGCGCCTGCGACGCGGGCTCGGTCGAGAACTTCGGCTTCGGGGGCTTCTACAGCCCCGTGGACAACCCGGACGTACTCAACAGGGCCAAGGCCGGCAGCTCCATCCCCGTGAAGTTCTCCCTGGGAGGCGACATGGGCCTGGACATCTTCGCCACGGGCACGGACGCCAACAACAACGCCTTCACCTACCCGACGTCGAGCGCGATGCGCTGCGACTCCACGGACCCTGTGGACGCCATAGAGGAGACCGTCGCGGCCGGGGGGGGCAGCCTCTCCTACGACCCCACCCTCGACCGGTACACCTACGTGTGGAAGACCCAGAAGGCTTGGGCGGGCACCTGCCGCCAGCTGGTGGTGAAGCTCGACGACGGCACCTACCACCGGGCGAACTTCAAGTTCGTCAGGTAGAGGCCCAACCGCCGGAGCTACCGAGGGCCGGGGCATTGTGCCCCGGCCTCCTCTATTCACCGGAGTGCGTGGAAGGGGTGTTCTCGGAACTTCGCCTTGAGGGGTTTCTCCGAAGTTCGGCTCGATCAGCTCTTGACCGTAAGCAGCGCTTGCCGTACCCGGAGGAACTCCGCGTCGAGTCGGTCGAGCAGCTCCGAAGCCCGGGTAAGATCCTCCGACCTTCCAACCTCCTCGAGCTCGCCGCAGATCGCGGCCATTTGCATGGCCCCCATGTTGCCCGAGCTGCCCTTGAGGGTGTGCGCGCCGCGCTCGACGGAGCGAGCGTCGCTCGCCTCGACGGCATTGCGCAGGGCGGATCGCGCGGACTCCGAGTCGTCAAAGAACATTCCTTTTAGCTCCGAGAGCATCTCCGAACCTCCAAGCTCTCGCAAGTTCTCTATCACGGCGCGATCTAGGACGTCTTCGGTTTCTGTTCGACCGGGGACGCCGTCACTTACCGCGGGAGCGGCCTCAACCTCCCCCTCGTAAGGAAGCCAGCGTGCGAGGATCGCGCCGAGCTCCTCGGGTTTCACGGGCTTCGAGACGTGGTCGTCCATGCCGGCCTCCAGCGCCTTCTCTCGGTCTCCCTGCATGGCGTTAGCGGTCAGCGCCATGATGGGCGTGTGGCGATCGGTTCCTCTTTCCAGGCGCCTTATCTCGACGGTCGCTTCGTAGCCATCCATCTCGGGCATCTGCACGTCCATGAGGATCGCGTGATAGGGCACGCGCGAGACGGCTTCGACGGCCTCGAGGCCGTCGGCCGCCACGTCCGCGCGGTAGCCGAGCCTCTCCAGCATCTTCACCGCCACCCTCTGGTTTACGGCGTTGTCCTCGGCTACCAGCACGCGGGCGCCGGAAGGGACCGTCTCCCTTGCCCCGACCTCCAGGATTACCGGCCGTGGCTCCTCCGTCGCGGCCTCCCCCGGTGCGCCTATAAAGTTGGCTATGGCGTCGAAGAGCTTCGACTGCCTCACCGGCTTGGTCAGGTAGGCATCTATACCCGCCCGCATTGCCCCCTCGGCCTCCATTCGGCGGCCCAAAGAGGTGAGCATGATGAGCCGCGTGCGGGAGAGGGACGGCTCGGCCTTTATCCTGCGGGCGAGCTCCATGCCGTCCATGCCGGGCATCTGCCTGTCGACGATGGCGAGGTCGTAAGGCTCTCCCGCTTCCGCGAAGGAGAGCAGCATCCTGAGTGCCTCAGGCCCATCCGCGGCCGTGCCGTTCTTCATGCCCCAGGAGACCACCTGGTGGTGCACTATCTTGCGGTTGGTGTCGTTGTCGTCCACCACGAGCACCCTGAGGCCGCGAAGGTCGGTGCGAGGGGTAGAAGCGAAACGGACGTCCTCAGAACTCTTGGCGAAGGCCACCTCGAAGAAGAAGGTGGAACCCAACCCGGGCTCGCTCTCGACCCCTATCTCACCACCCATGAGTTCCACCAGCTGCTTGGAGATAGCCAGTCCCAGGCCCGTGCCGCCGTAGCGGCGGGTGGTCGAGGTATCGGCCTGGGTGAAGGACCGGAAGAGGCGGGACCTCTGCTCCTCGGTCATCCCGATGCCGGTGTCCTTTATTTCGAAGCGGATCACCGCTTCCTCGTTCCTCTCCTCGGCGAGGGAGGCACGTAGAACCACCTCCCCCTCCTCGGTGAACTTTACGGCGTTTCCGAGCAGGTTGTTGAGGACCTGCGTGAGGCGTCCGGGGTCGCCCTTCAAAGCCCTCGGTACGCCGTGCCCGACGAGGCTCGCCAGCTCCAGACCCTTGGCCTGGGCCCTCTCGGCGAAGAGCCCCAGCGCCTCCTCGACCACCGTCCCGAGGTCGAAGTCGATCGTCTCGAGGTCCATCCTTCCGGCCTCTATCTTCGAGAAGTCGAGGACGTCGTTGATGACCGTGAGGAGATTCTCTCCCGAGGTGCGCACCGTCTCTGCGTACTCGCGCTGCTCGGGAGTCAGGTCTGTGTCCAGGAGCAACCCGGTCATGCCGATGACGCCGTTCATGGGGGTACGGATCTCGTGGCTCATGTTCGCCAGAAAGTCGCTCTTTGCCCGGTTGGCCCCCTCCGCGGCCTCCTTGGCTTGCTCCAGCTCCGTCACGACGGACTCGAGTTGCGAGGTACGCTCCTGGACCCGTCGCTCGAGGCCCGCGTTGAGGCGTCGGATCTCTTCCTCGGCCCGCTTGCTCGCGGTTACGTCCATCAATAGCCCGTCCCACATGATGTTGCCATCGGCTTGCCGTTCCGGACGGGAGGCGCCCTGGAACCACTTGATTCCCCCCGCGCGGGTAACGAATCGGCCCTCCCACTTCCACGGCGAGAGCGTGGCCGCCGATGTCGCGACCGAGCGATCGAAGCCCGGACGGTCTTCGGGGTGGATCATGCCGATGAGGGCGGTGGCGTCTCGTTGGATCTCTTCGGGCTCAAGGCCGGACAACTCGCGGCTCCCCTCGCTGACGAAGGGGAAACCAACGGAGCCGTCCGAACGCAGGACGAACTGGTAGACCATACCCGGAGCGTTCGCCGCGTTCCTCATGTAGCGCGCCTCGCTCTGGCGCAGCATGCGTTCGCTCTCCCTCGCCGTGTCGAGGGCGGACTGCAGCTGAGCGGTGCGCTCCTTCACCTTTCTCTCGAGGCTCTCGTTGAGGCGCCGGACCTCCTCCTCTGCCTCCTTGCGCCCGGTGATGTCGACCATGAACCCTTGCCAGTAGCGGGAGCCGGTCGCCTCGTCCTCGGCAATGACCGCTTCGTTGCGCACCCAGACTATCCGCCCGTCGCGGCGTACGATACGGTACTCTGTCACGAAGACCTCGCCCGGCTCGTCGGTTCGCTCGTCCTCGGCTCGCCCACGCTCGCGGTCGTCGGGATGCACCATGCGCCACCTGAGATCCGGGTGCTTGCAATCCTCGAGGGAGTAGCCCGTCAGGGCCTCTATCTGGGGGCTCATGTACATCGCGGAGTCAGAGGCCCCGATCTCCTGCATGTACGTGACCGCCGGCATCCGCTCGACGAGTGCGCGGTACCTCTCCTCGGCCTGCCGCAGCCGCTCTTCGGCCTCCTTGCGCTCGGTTATGTCCATCATCGACCCGATCATGCGTACCGGCTCGCCCGACGAAACGTCGCGTAGCAGGTAGCCTCGGTCCACGACCGTCAGGTAGGAGCCGTCCTTGCGAAGAAAGCGGTACTCCTCTGTCCACGTCTCCCCACGGCCCTCGAAGAGCGCGTCGAGACCGAGAAGGACCCTATCCTTATCCTCCGGGTGTATGCGCTCCTCCCACCAGGAGCCGTATTCGTCGATCTCCTCCGGTCCGTATCCGAACATGGCTCCGATGGCGCCGTTCCAACTCTGTTTGCCGGTCGTAAGGTGGTTGTCCCAGATCGCCTCGTTGGTCGCCCGGGCCACCAGCCGGTAACGTTCCTCGCTCTCCCTAAGGGCTTTCTCGGTCTTTTTGCGCTCGGTGATGTCGCGGATGATGCCGGTAAACAGCAGGTCCTCCCCCTCCCCGGTGTTCCCGAGGGAGAGCTCCAACGGGAACTCCTCACCGCCCTTGCGCAGCCCCGCCAGCTCGACGGCGCGCTTGCCGATCACGCGCCGCTCGCCCGTCTGCAGGTGGTGGCGCAAGCCGGCCTCGTGCGCGTCCCGGAACCGTCCAGGCATCAGGACGCGCAGCGGCCGCCCGACGATCTCTCGCGGCCGGTAACCGAAGATGCGCTCCGCTGCGGGGTTGAACGAGCGTACGATCCCGTCCTGGGCCATGGTGATGATCGCGTCCGTCGCCGTCTCCACCACGGCGCGGTTGCGCGCCTCGCTTTCGAGCAGGGCCTCTTCCGTCCGTTTGCGCTCGGTGACGTCGCGGGAGTTGACGACGATTCCGCCGACGGCGGGGTCCTCGAGCAGGCTGTTGCCGGTGGCTTCGAGGTGGCGCCAGGTGCCGTCGGCATGTTTGAACCGAAACTCCAGCGTCGGGCTCAAGCCCCCTTCGGAGAGGAGTCTGGCGAACTCGCCGGACAAACGCTCCAGGTCTTCGGGATGGACGTGATCGAAGGCGTTGGTCCCCTGCAGCTCTTCCGGATCGTGGCCCAGCACGCTCTCGGCGGACGGGCTCGCGTAGACGATGGCGCCGTTGCCGTCGATTATGGTTATGACGTCGGAGGCGTGGCGCACCAAGGCGGCGAATCGCTCCTGGCCCCTGCGGCGGTACAGGTCCTCGCCGAGCGCGACGCTCTGCAGTGCGAGCGCGACCTGGGAGTCGAGGGCCTCGACTCCGGCCCTGAACTCGTCCGAGAAGCCTTCGCCCGAGGCCGCCACCAGCGCGCCTCCGAGCTCTTCATTAACGACCAGCGGGCGAGCGAAGACCGTTCCGTCCCCCGGAGGGAGCCCGAAGACTTCCCTGAGCCGGGCGGCGTCGGCGCCGGTGGCCTCGACGGTCCGCAGGGCGAGGAGATCCGCGCGAAGGTGGTCGGGTAGCTCGCGCAGGTTCGAGCGGGCACGCGCGCCTCGCGGGGGAGCGCCGAAGGTAGTTGCTACCAGCGCCATCCCCTCGCCCGGACCCGCGGCTACGCACGCCTCTACCCCCGGCCCATCCTTCGTGAGTCCCACGGTGGCGTCCAAGGCCGCACCGTAGATGTCCTCCCGGCTCACGGCGGACACGAGCTTGGAGCCGGCCTCCCTGAGCGCCCTCTCGCGCGCGGTCGCCCGCTCGTTCACTTGGAGCAGGCTGACCATGCGGGCTAGGACCAGCACGAACAGGACCACCGAGCCACCGACGATCACGGGCACGTCGATGCGCTCGCCCCGCGCCGCCTGGATGGCGAGCACTCCCGGCGCCATCAGCGCTGCCGCGGTAAGAAGCGCCAGGCGCCAGAAGGAGAACCCGGTTTCGCCCTCGGGCGTGGGTTGGGACAGCTCGCGCATCGAGGGGTGCAGCGCGGCCGCCCCGAAGCACGTGTAGTACAGCAGCCAACCGGCGTCCAACGGCAGGCCGCTCCGGTACGTCCCCGCCAGCACCAGCCAGCCGTAGACGGCGTCGGTTACCGGGTGGAGCACGACGGCCGCAAGGAGGAGGTAGTAGGCGGTCGGTCGCGTAGCGGAGGCGAAGAGGAGCCGCGCCGCCAGGGCGACCCAGAGCACGCCCATGAGCGGGTAGGCGATCGCCACAAGGGTCGGGAACAACGGGATGGTTCTGTCGTCGACGTACGGGTTCATCAGGAACACCCACGAGAGCAGCCCCACGCCCGTGGCGACGATCGTCGCGTCGATCGTCGCCCCCCGATCCCGCCCCGGGGCGGCACCCCGGACCAATAGGACCAGCCCGGCGGCGATGGTCGGGTAACTAACGAGGTAGAACGCGTCGGCAAGAGACGGGTACGGGGCCGGGATCCCCAGCACGTTCTCGTACACGTTGTAGGTTACGTCGCCGCAGACAAAGGTGGCCTGGCCGAGGACGAGGATGTGCCATGGCAGGGCCTGCCTCGGGCGGTACAAGAGCACGCCGATCAGGATCGCCGCCACCGAACACGCACCGAAAAGGTCGTACAGGGTATCTTGGGCAGCCCCGGACAACAGAAAGTACACACCCGTCGCCGCGACCCCCAATACCAGACAAACGACGGGTAGGCTCGTCGTTTTGATCGACCGCCTGCTTTTTCCGACCAAGCCTGAGCCCCTTCCTTCACATTTCGACGGAGAAAGGGACGCCTAAACCGGTACACTGTAGTGGCAGCTCGGCCACCTCGTAAGAGGCCCGCGGCTTTGCGCCCCCGCCTCGCGGCGGGTTTGCCTTTTTCCAGAACCAGCAGAGCAAACTATAGCAAGTGTTCGGCGCTAGGAACCGTGTTTATTCACTCAACCTCGTAGAGAGACTGTCTGGAAAATCGGAGGGGCTCGGATCGAGGCTTCGAAGGCCGCCGGAAGGGTACAAAGGACCCCGGATTCTGCCACTTCTTGCTGCCAAGAACCCACCGTTAAGAAACCTTCGGGCATTTTTCAGACGGTTTCGGAAGGGCAATTCTCGGAACTTCGGGTTGAGGAGGTTCTGCGAAGTACGTGGTGGCACACCGGGATGATCCGTGCCGGCCGAACCCGCGTAGTAGAGGACACTGCACGGGTCGGGTGGGTCTTGGTACGGTGCAATAGATCCACGAGAAGGGCAAACTCGCCGCGAGGCGGGGGCGCAAAGCCGACGGACCTCTGCCCGACAGAGGTGGCCGGGTCGCCGAAGGAGAAACCCATGCAACCCAATAGCAACGGGGCACCGCCCTCCCCCGCATACGGGCGGACCGACCGAGCGAGCGAGGCCGGCAGGCTGGAGGGTCTGGCCGACCTCGCCTCCGGCCGCGCCGCCGGCTCCGTCGAGCGCACGATGGCGCTGGCCAGGGAGGCCTTGGGCATGGACGTCGCCTTCGTCTCGAAGTTCGCAGACGACCGGATGGAGTTCCGCGCCCTGGAGGGCGATGCGGGGTCCTTCGGGTTGCGGGAGGGCGGGGGCGTCCCGCTGGAGGGCACCTTCTGCAAGCGGGTGGTGGAGGGCACCCTCCCGAACGTGGTCCCCGACGCCGGGAGCGACGGGCGTGTGAGTGGCCTCGAGGTCACCCGCGAGGCCGGCATCGGCTCCTACGTGGGCGTACCGCTGCTGTTCTCCGACGGGCGCGTCTACGGCACCCTGTGCTGCCTGAGCCACTCCCCGGAGCCGCGCCTGCAAGAGCGCGACGCGAGGTTCGTGGAGGTCCTCGCCCGCCTGGTGGCCGACCAGATCGAGCGCGAGGAGCTGGAGGCCGAGAGGAGGCGCCTGGAGGTCAGGGCCACGGGCGTGGGGGCGCTGCTGGCGGCGCTGGTCGCCCGCGACGGCTACACGGGCGACCACTCCCGGGCCCTCGTCGGGCAGGCGGCGGCCGTGGCGCGCAGGATGGGGCTCTCGGAGGAGAAGGTGGCCGAGGTCGAGCAGGTGGCCCTGCTGCACGACATAGGCAAGATCGGCGTGGGCGACGCGATCTTGAGCAAGCCGGGGCCGCTCAACGAGGCGGAGCGGGAGGTCATGCGGATGCACTCGGTGATAGGCGAGGAGATAGTCGCCTCCACCGAGGGGCTCTCGCACCTGGCGCCGGCGATCAGGGCCGAGCACGAGAGGTGGGACGGAGGGGGCTACCCCGACGGGCTCTCGGGCGAGGGCATACCGGTCGCGAGCCGCATCGTCTTCGTTTGCGACGCCTTCCACGCGATGACGAGCGACCGCCCCTACCGCAGGGCGATGGGGGCCGAGGCGGCGCTGAGGGAGCTCGAGAACAACGCCGGCTCGCAGTTCTGTCCGCGCACCGTGGAGGCGTTCGTGGGGGTGGTTGGGCAAGGCCGCGAGTGAGATGCGCCGACCGAAAGCACGTCCCCCGGGGTCCCCTATTCACCCGATTGCGTGGAGAGACTGTCTGGAAAATGCCCGAAGGCTTCTCAAAGGCGGGTCTTTGGCAGCGAAAAGGGGCAGAATCCGGGGTCCCTCGTCCCCCTGGCGGCCCTCGGAGCTTCGATTCGAGCTTCATTCCGAGTTTCCAGACAGTCTCGGAAGGTTAATTCTCGTAACTTCGCCTATATCGGGTTCTCGGAAGTTCGCTACCCCAAGCAACGATCAAGCAACACCAAAGATACCCCATCTAGGGGATACGCCCTGCCTTCCGTCGGACTATGCTACAAGCTCATACTCTCGGGCTCGCTTCTCTAGGGAAGAGGTTCTCAGGTGTCTCAGGTGAAGGTTATAGGGGCTGGCTTGGGTAGGACCGGCACGGCGTCGCTGCAGAGCGCCCTCGGGGAGCTCGGCTTCGGCCCCTGCTACCACATGTTCGAGGTCTTCAAAAACTCGGGGCACGCGGGCTTTTGGGAGGCCGCGTGGCGTGGAGAGCCCGCGGACTGGGACGGCGTCCTGAGCCCCTACGAGGCGACCGTGGACTGGCCGGCCTGCACGTTCTACGAGGAGCTCATGGAGAGAACCCCGGACGCCAAGGTGATCCTGAGCGTGCGCGACCCCGAGCGGTGGTACGAGAGCACCCGCAACACCATCTACAAGATAGGCAAGATTGCCACCGGCTCTCCCTTCTCCCGCCTGGGCTTCGCACTCCTCTCCCGATTGGTATTCGGCCGCTTCAAGACCGGCCAGGGCCCGATGGCCGAGGAGATCATCTGGCAAGGCACCTTCGGGGGAAGGTTCGAGGACAAAGACCACGCCATAGAAGTCTTCAACCGACACAACGAGGAGGTCCAACGGCGCGTCCCTCAGGAGCAGCTGCTGGTCTACGAGGTAAAGCAAGGCTGGGGACCGCTGTGCGAGTTCCTCGGCGTAGAAGTGCCGGACAAGCCCTTCCCGCACCTCAACGACGCGGCGGAGATACGGCGCCTGATACTGATGGTCCGCACCCTCTCCGTGGCCGTGCCCGCCGCCCTGGCGCTCATAGTGGGCATCCCCGCTCTCGCGTTGCTCAGGAGGGGTACTCTCAGAAGGTAGGGATAAGGGGTTCTTACGGGCCCTACTCCTTATTCACCCGAGTGCGTGGAAGGAGTGTTCTGAGAAGTTCGGCGGCCTACTCCCTGGCGATGCTGCGCGAGAGAAGTCCGCCCGCCAGCGCCAGGACGCCCAGGACGGCCAGCAGGGCCGGAAGGTCGGGGCCGCCGGTGTCGGGCAACCCTCCGTCCTCCCCGCCAGCCGCCGAGGCCGCGAGCTCGCGGTCCAAGAGGCCGGCCTCCACGCACCGCTCCAGCACTCGCCGGGCCCCGGCGGAGGTGTCCCCCGACTCGAAGTACCCCGTCTCGAGGAACGAAGCGAACGAGGGGCAGGTGGTGGCGGTGTCGCCGCCGATGACGACGGTCCCG
>CADCUW010000650.1 GCA_902805985.1 uncultured Rubrobacteraceae bacterium | reverse complement strand
GCGGACGGCGTCCAGGATCTTCTCGTACCCCGTGCACCGGCAGAGGTTGCCGGCCAGCGCCTCCCGGATCTCCGCGTCGTCCGGATCCGGATTTCTCCGCAACAGGTCGTGGGTCGCCACGACGAAGCCGGGCGTGCAGAACCCGCACTGCACCGCCCCGGCGTCCACGAACGCCCGCTGCACGGGATGGAGGTCTCCGCCCGCGCCTATCCCCTCGACCGTGACGACCTCGCGTCCCTCTGCCTGCCCGGCCAGCACCAGGCAAGAGCAGACCAGCGAGCCGTCCACGTACACGGAGCACGACCCGCACTCGCCCTGCTCGCACGCGTTCTTGGAGCCCGGCAGCCCGAGCCGCTCGCGCAGGACGTAGAGCAGGCTCTCGCCGGGCCAGACGTCGTCCACTTCCCTGGCCTCTCCGTTGACCCCCAGCCTAAGCCGCACCCCTCACCCCCCTGTACTCTTCCCACGCCCACCCTAGCGTGCGCCGCGCCAGCACCCCGACCGAGTGCCGCCGGTACTCCGCCGTTCCGCGCACGTCGTCTATGGGCCTCGCAGCCCCCGCCACGAGCTCCCCGAAACGCCGGAGCGCGGCGGGCGGGATGGCGTCTCGCGATTCCCAGAGCCCATCCTCCTCCAGAACACCCTGCACGAAACGCTCAGCCTCCTCCGCCCGGATGGGGGTAGGGCCGGCGGAGCCTATGCACGTCCCGACCCGCTCCCGTTCGGGGTGGATGGCCAGGCCGAAGGCGCAGACCGCGATCACCATGGCGTTTCTCGTCCCGATCTTGGAGTACTGCTGCGGGCCGTCGGCCCCGGTAATGTAGAAGGCGGAGATCAACTCGTTGTCGGCGAGGGCGTTCTGTTTCGGGCCGGAGATAAAGTCCGCCACGGGTATCCGCCGGCTTCCGTCGACGGACACGACCTCGACCTCCGCGTCCGATGCATAGAGCGGCGGCAGGCCATCGCCGGCGGGGGAGGAGGTGCCGAGGTTGCCGCCGACGGTGCCCCTGTTCCGGATCTGGGGCGAGCCCACGGTCCTCGAAGCCATCGCGAGCCCCGGCAGCCTCCCCCCGATCTCCTCGATGATGCGCGTGTAACTGACCCCGGCCCCCACGCGCAAGAACCCGTCCTCGGTTCCCCACTCCTCCAACTCTTCCACCCGGGAGAGGTCCAGGACTACCTCGGGCCGGCTGCGGGCGAAGTTCAGCCCGACCATGACGTCGGTGCCGCCCCGGATCGGCACGGCGTCTGGGTGGGCGTCTTTCGCTTCGAGCGCCTCGGACATGCTCATGGGCTGAACAAACTCCAACCGTACCTCCCATCTCGTCTCTCGACGCAGTATAGGAGATCAGGCCGGGTTGGCGTCTGCCGCGAACGACGAGATCCGCCCGACCGTCGGTACCCGGGAGAGACGGGTGGTGGACGATAGGATGGGGCGGCGTGGCCTCGTCAGGCGGTGCCCCACCCGCTTCTTTACCCGCAAGCGTCTCCCGGAGAGGGGTACGGGCGGTTTTACGGGCTAATTGCTACTTGTCAACAAGTTTCATGCCGGGGTGGCGGTAAGTGTGTATTGTACCAAGCATGCCTCCCGGCCTAAGATACGCATGAAAGGTGGGTTAAATCGCGGTAGAAGACGCATAAGGAGGAACAAGATGGCCCAGGCTAGCGCTGCGGGTGGCGAGACAGGTTCTGGGGGCGCGAGCCTCAGGGTAAGGGTTCAGAAGTTCGGCAGCTTCCTCAGCGGGATGGTGATGCCCAACATCGGGGCGTTTATCGCGTGGGGTTTGATCACGGCTCTCTTCATTCCCGAGGGGTGGCTGCCGAACGAGCGGCTGGCGGAGCTCGTGGATCCCATGATCCTCTACTTGCTGCCGCTTCTGATCGCCTACACCGGCGGTCGGATGGTCCACGACGTACGCGGCGGCGTGGTCGGCGCTATAGCCACCATCGGCGTGATCGTCGGGTCCGACATCCCTATGTTCCTCGGTGCGCTCATCATGGGCCCGCTTGGCGGTTACATAATCATGCAGTTCGACCGTCTCATCGATGGTAGGGTCCGCCAGGGCTTCGAGATGCTGGTGAACACCTTCTCCGCCGGCATCATCGGCGGCGCCCTCGCCATCATCGGCGTTCTCGGCGCCGGCCCGGTCATCACCGCCATCAGCGACGTCCTCGGGGCCGGGGTCAACGCCATCGTGGGCGCCGGCCTCCTGCCGCTCGTCAGCATTATCGTCGAGCCGGCGAAGGTGCTGTTCCTGAACAACGCGATCAACCACGGCGTCCTCGCCCCGCTCGCCATCGACCAGGCCAGGGAGGCCGGGCAGTCCATACTCTTTATGGTCGAGACCAACCCCGGGCCGGGCTTGGGCATCCTGCTCGCGTACACCGTCTTCGGGCGCGGCATTACCCGTAGCTCAGCCCCCGGTGCCGCGGTCATCCACTTCTTCGGCGGCATCCATGAGATCTACTTCCCCTACGTCCTGATGAAGCCGGCCCTGGTGCTGGCGGCCATCGCCGGCGGGGCCAGCGGGCTCTTCACCGCCACGCTCTTCAACGCCGGCCTCCTCTCGACCCCGGCGCCCGGCAGCATCATCGCCTACATCGCGCTGACGCCCCGCGGCGGCTTCGCCGGGGTGCTTCTGGCCGTCCTCGTCGCGACCGCGGTGTCCTTCCTCGTGGCCTCCGTGATCATCCGTGCCTCCTCCAGCGAGGTAGACAACGAGGAGAGCCTCGCGGCCGCCGCCGGGCAGATGGAGACCATGAAGGGCAAGAAGAGCAGCGTGACCGGCACGCTCGCGGGCGCCGGTGCGGCCGCTGGTGCGGGCAACGGCTCCGGAAACGGGCACACCAACGGCTCGGCCAACGGCGACACCGCCACGGTGACGTCCGGCGAGACGGAAGACGACTTCGACTACGCGCAGGTAGACAAGATCATCTTCGCCTGCGACGCCGGGATGGGATCCAGCGCGATGGGCGCCTCCCTGCTCAAGAACAAGGCCAAGAAGGCCGGCCTGACGGACATCGAGGTCAAGAACACCGCGATCAACCAGATCCCCGACGACGCGGACGTCGTCATCACGCACAAGGACCTGACGGATCGGGCGCGCCAGAAGCTGCCGGGGGCCAGGCACATCTCGGTCGACAACTTCCTCGGCAGCCCCAAGTACGACGAGCTGATCGACGAGATCTCGACGGCGCGCGTTTAGGGGGACGAACGGAAACAGGGCATGGCGCAATGGGGCTCACGATCCGCGAGATACGGCTGATCGAAGTCCTGTTGCGTCATCCTGAGGGTCTCACCGCCGACGACCTCGCCGACGAACTCGGCGTGAGCGCGCGGACCGTTCACCGCGACCTGCAACCGGCCTCTGAGTTCCTCGCCTCCTACGACCTGACGCTCCTCAGGCAGGCAGGGAGGGGGATCAACGTCGAAGGGGCGCCCTCGGCGCGGGCACGGGCACTCGAGGCTTCGAGCAAGATGCGTTCGGAGGCGCCCACGCCGGAGGAGCGGCGGACCTCCCTGCTCGGGATGCTGCTCGGCTCCGACGAGCCGATTAAGTTGCGGGCGCTGGCGAGCCGGTCGAAGTCCTCGATCGGGACGGTGAGCCGCGACCTCGACGAGGCGGAGGAGTGGCTGGCGGCCTTCGGGCTCTCGCTCCTGCGCAAGCGCGGCTCCGGCGTCCGGGTGCTCGGCGCCGAGGAAGACCGCCGCCAGGCGATGAGCCAGCTCATCCTGCAAGACCTCGACGAGGCGGCGTTCCTCTCCGGTCCCGGAAGCTCCGGCGGCCGTCCCGCGGACCTCGTCTCAGCCGGCCTGATGGGGATGATCGACGAGGAGCGGCTCCAGACGGCGAAGAACCTTACCAGGGAGGCGGTAGAGCGCCTCCCCTACGCCATCGCCGATGAGGCCTTCGTGAACCTGAGCGTCCACGTGGCGTTGATGATCGAACGCCTCTTGCGGGGCGGGGAGATCGAGATGGACGACGAGGTCCTCCAGAGGCTCCGCGAGACGGCCGAGTACGATAACGCCAGAGACCTGGCCGGGGCCATAGAACAGGACTTCCGGCTGGACGTGCCGGAGGAGGAGGTCGTCTACCTGACCCGGCACCTGCGCGGCACCAAGCTGCGCCAGGACGAGGAGCTGGACCGCTACTTCGAGGGTTCGGACCTCGAGATCGCCTCGCGGGTAAAGGCCCTCATCCACTACGTCTCCGAGCAGACCGGGGTGGCGCTGGCCGGCGACAGCTCCCTGTACACGGGGCTCCTGGCCCACGTAGAGAGGGCCATCCACCGCCTGCGGGAGAACATGAGGATCTCGAACCCCCTGCTCGCCGAGATGAAGGAGGATTACCCGGCCCTCTTCGACCTCGTAGACCGGGGGATGAAGAAGATCTTCGTCGAGGACGAGATCCCCGCGGAGGAGGCGGGTTTCGTCGCCATGCACTTCGGGGCGGCGCTCGACCGCGGGCAGGGGAACTTCCCGAACAGCGTCCTGATCATCTGCCCCAGCGGCATCGGCTCCTCCAAGATCCTCGCCTCCAGGCTGGAGAAGGCGTTCCCCCAGATCCGGCGCCTCCACAACGCCTCGCTGTTCGACCTGAACAGGCTCGACGCGAACACGTTCGACCTGGTCGTCTCGACGGTCCCCCTCCAGATCTCCGACGAGTCCTACGTGCAGGTCAGGCCCCTGCTCTCCGAGGAGGAGGTCGGCAGGATCAGGGACCACCTGAGGGAGAAGATGCTCGGCGGACGCTTGGCCAACCGGGCTGTCTCCGAATCCCTGGAGGTCTTCGGCGGGGGGCAGGCGAAGCTGCGCCAGATGGCCGAGGCGACGCAACTTATCGCGGAGCTCGTGGACGACGTCACCGTAGAGCGGCACGAGGCGCGGGGCTCGATCCCCGAGGCGGTGCGCCTGATGTGCGCCTCGCTCGCCGTCCGCGGCCTGGTCTCAGACCCGGGAAGCCTCGAAGCCAGCCTGCTCGCGCGCATGGAGCTTGGCGGGATCGGGATCCCAGAGACCGCCCTCGCCCTGTTCCACGCCCGCGACGACACCGTGGTCAGGCCCGCCTTCTCCCTGCACGACTTCGACGAGCCCCTGGATCTCGAGGGGATGGACGGGGCGTCGATGCGGGTGCGCCGGACCCTGCTGATGGTCGCGCCGCTCGACATCTCCACGGTGGCGCTCGAGGCCATCAGCGAGATCTCCGTCGCCATGGTCGAGCAACCGGCCGAGCGCGAGACCTTCGAGAACGGCTCGGAGGCCCAGGTCGTCGCCGTGCTCCAGAACATCTTTGCCCGTTACCTGCGTGACAAACTCTTGTGAAAGGAAGGCGAGCATGACAGAGGAGATACTGACCCCGGACACCGTCGAGCTTGGCGCGAGCCTGGGCAGCCGGGACGAGGCCATCCGGCGGGCCGGCGAGCTGCTCGTCGAGAACGGGCACGTCGAGGAGCGCTACGTGGACTCGATGTTCGAGCGCGAGAAGTCCGTCTCGACGTACATGGGCAACGCGGTCGCCATACCGCACGGCACCAACGACTCCAAGCAGTGGGTGACGAAGTCCGGGCTCTCCATCATCACCGTGCCAGACGGGGTGGAGTACGGGGACGGGGACGTGGCGAAGCTCGTCATCGGGATCGCCGGCAAGGGCGACGACCACCTCGACATCCTCTCCAAGATCTCGATCGTCGTCTCCGAGGAGGAGAACGTCGAGCGGATCGTCAACGCCCAGACCAAGGAGGAACTGCTGGCCATCTTCGAAGAGGAGACCTGAGTGCTAGCCGTCCACTTCGGGGCCGGCAACATCGGTCGCGGCTTTATCGGCCAGCTCCTGCACGAGTCGGGCTACGACATCGTCTTCGTCGACGTCCGCGACGACGTGGTCGACGCCCTGAAGAGAGAGGGGCGCTACGAGGTCATCCTGGCCGACGAGAACGAGGAGCACATCCCGATCGACCGGGTGACCGCGCTCCACTCCGTCCACGACGCCGAAGAGGTGACGGAGCGCCTGGCGGAGGCGGACCTCATCACCACGGCCGTTGGCCCGTCCATCCTGCCCGTCATAGCCCCCGCCATAGCGCAGGGGCTTATGGAGCGGGTACGGCTCGGGGGGGCGCCCGTCAACGTGATCGCCTGCGAGAACATGGTGGGGGCGAGCCAGGCGCTTGGAGGATACGTTATGGAGCACGTGCCACAGGAGAGTGCTGCGGCGGTCGATGAGATCGCCGGTTTCCCGAACGCGGCGGTGGACCGCATCGTGCCGGAGTACCAGGCGTGAGCGTGGACGTGATGGTCGAGCCCTTCTACGAGTGGGTCGTCGACGCCTCCGGGATAAAGGGAGCCCGGCCGGAGATCTCGGGGGTCACCTACGTCGATGACCCGATGCCCTACATCGAGAGGAAGCTGCTCACGGTGAACACGGGCCACGCAGCCATAGCCTACCTCGGCTACGCCCGCGGCCTGGCGACGATCGACGCCGCCCTCGAAGACCCCCACGTCCGCGAGGCGGCCTCGAAAGCGCTCGAGGAGACGAGCCTCTTGCTTGCCTACGAGCACGGCTTCGACCCGGATGAGCTCCAGGAGTACCGGCAGAAGGTCCTCGCCCGCTTCGAGAACCCCTGGATCTCAGACGAGGTAACGAGGGTGGCGCGCGCCCCCATCCGCAAGCTCGGCCACGACGAGCGGTTCGTGGGTCCTGCCCTGCGCCTGCTGGAGATGGGCCGCAGGCCAACGCGCCTGGCCGTGGTCATCAAGGCATTACTCGCCTTCGACCACCAGCAAGACGCCGAGGCGGTCGAGTTGCAGGAGACTATAAGCGCGGAGGGCGAGCGCGCGGCCCTGGCCCGCTACGCCGGGGTAGAGGAGGACCACCTGCTCGTTGACCTCGTCCTGGAAAGCCCGGGTTCCGCCGGGGCGTAGAGGATTGGCCGCCCGGCCGGTGGTTACGTCGGGATGGGGGACGCAGCATAATGGGCGTCGGGTGGGGAAGAAGCGCGAGAGGCGCCAACCTCGCACCCTCGTTCGATCGGAAGAGAAAAGTTAGGGAGAGGAGCAGGAAGATGGTGGAGAAAGAAGCGACCGTCGTACCGGAGGCCGGGCTGCACGCCAGGCCCGCGGCGCGGTTCATCAAGGAGGCCAAGGGCTTCTCCTCGGATATCGTCGTCGTGAAGGACGGCCAGGAGGTCAGCGCCAAGAGCGCCCTGCGGCTGATGACGCTCGGGGCCAAGCACGGGGACAAGGTCATGATCCGGGCCGAGGGGGAGGACGAGGAGGCCGCGGTCGACGCCCTGGTCGCCATCCTCTCCGAAGAGGAGGAGTAGACGATGTCAGAGACGGTGTCGGGCACGCGCCTGTCCGGTGTCGCGGCCTCTGAAGGGGTCGCCGTCGGGCCTGTCTTCGTGCACGTCGTGAGGGAGCTCAAGCCCGAGCGCGAGAACATCTCAGAGGGGGAGGTCGAGGGGGAGCTCGGGCGTTTCAAGGACGCCATCGAGGCCGTCACGGCGAAGCTCGCCGCTACCGCGGAGAAGATGCGGGAGGGGGGCAACGAGGGCGAGGCCGGCATCTTCGAGGCCCACGCCGAGATGGCCGAAGACCCCGAGTTCCAGTCCGAGGTCGAGGAGCGCGTGCGGGGTCTTGAGAGCCCCGAGGCAGCGGCCATCTCCGTCGGCGAGGAGTTCGCCGGGATGTTCGCCGCGATGGAGGACGAGTACATGGCCGCCCGCGCCGACGACGTGCGCGACGTGGCCTCCCAGATCGCCTCCGAGCTCATGGGCAGCGGGCCGTCGGGCCTCGAAACCCTCGCGGAGCCGTCCGTGATCCTGGCCCACAGCCTCGCCCCCTCGGACACGGCCCGCATCCCGCCGGGTATGGCCCTGGGCTTCGTCGTCTCCGGCGGCTCGCGCACCTCCCACGTCTCCATCATGGCCCGCTCGTTCGGCATCCCGGCCGTCGTCGGGGTCGGGGAGGCCCTGGAGGACGCGCTCGGGGCCGAGATGGCCGCCATCGACGGCACGGAGGGCTACGCGGTCGTCGATCCTGGCGACGAGGTGCTCTCGGACTTCGAGCAGAAGCAGCGGGATGCCGACGTGGAGGCGGCTGCCCTGGAGGAGTACAAGCACACCGAGGCCCGCACCAGGGATGGCAGGCGCATCGAGGTCGCGGCCAACATCGGCTCGGCCGAGGAGGCTGAGGGTGCGATCTCCTGGGGCGCCGAGGGCGTCGGCCTCTTCCGCACGGAGTTCTTGTTCATGAAGCGGCCCGATTTGCCCTCCGAAGACGAGCAGTACGAGGCCTACCGCAGCGTGGCCGAGGAGTTCGGGGAGCGGCCCGTCATCATCCGCACGATAGACGTGGGCGGGGACAAGGACCTGCCCGGCGTGGACCAGCCCGAGGAGGAGAACCCCTTCCTCGGCTGGCGCGGCATCAGGATGTGCCTGGACGTCCCCGAGCTGTTCAAGCCGCAGCTTAGGGCGATCCTGCGCGCAGCCCCCCACGGCAAGCTGCGGATAATGTTCCCGATGGTCGTGGACAACGTGGAGCTTCGCGCCGCCAAGGAGATCCTCGAAGAGTGCCGCAAGGAACTGGAGAGCGAGGGGACGGACTACGGCGAGGTGGAGGTCGGGGTGATGATCGAGACGCCCGCGGCGGCGATCCGGGCCTCGGACATCGCCCCAGAGGTCTCCTTCTTCTCCGTGGGCACCAACGACCTGGTGCAGTACACGCTGGCCGCCGACCGGGGCAACGAGCGCCTGACGCGCCTGCAAACCGCGGACCACCCGGCGGTCCTGGACCTTATCGGGAAGACCTGCGAGGCGGCCAGAGAGGCGGGGATCTGGGTCGGCGTCTGCGGCGAGGCGGCCGGGGAGCCGGACATGATCCAGAAGCTCCTCGACCTCGGCGTCGCCGAGTTGAGCATGAGCGCCCCTTCGATCCCGAAGGCGAAGAAGATCGTCTCCGAGTTGTAGGGTTTTTGCGCGCCCGTGGCGGTGGTGGGATCTGCGGCGGGCGCGGGGTAAGCGGATTTTAGGAGGAGAAGATGAAGGCGCCAGAAGACCACCGAACGGGTGAAGGGACCAACGGGGCGAGCGCCGGGAGGTTCGTCTACGGGTTCTCGGACGACCTGGATCCATCTGACGTCCTGGCCCTGTGCGGGGGGAAGGGCTCGGGCCTCATGCGCATGCGGGGCCTCGGACTTCCTGTGCCGGAGGGCTTCGTCATCACGACCGAAGCCTGCGTCTCCTACATAGAGACGGGGCAGATGCCGGACGGCCTGATGGACGAGGTGAAGGAGAATCTCAAGCGCGTGGAGGAGGCCGCGGGACGGGGTTTCGGGGACCCGAAGAACCCGCTGCTGGTCTCCGTGAGGAGTGGTGCTGCGGTCTCCATGCCGGGCATGATGGACACTGTTCTGAACCTCGGCCTCAACGACGATACCGTCCTCGGCCTCGCGGAGAGCACGGGTGACGAGCGCTTCGCCCGGGACTCCCACCGGCGCTTTATCCAGGCGTTTGGCGAGATC